>NZ_BAAARK010000038.1:0-58026 GCF_039532155.1 Streptomyces lunalinharesii | reverse complement strand
TCGAACCCAACACGAACCGCTGCTGCCCCGTGGACGCGGTGAACTCATCCGCCACCTCCCGCGCGATCGCCGCACCGGCCTGCGACAGCTCGAACACCCGCTCGGCAATGTCGTACTCCGCCAACGCGGCGAAGTTCGCACCGAAGGTGTTGGTCTCCACACAGTCCACACCCACCGCGAAATACTCCTCGTGCACCGAACGCACGATGTCCGGCCGGGTGAGGTTGAGGATCTCGTTGCAGCCCTCCAACTGCTCGAAGTCCTCCATGGACGGATCCTGCGCCTGCAACATCGTGCCCATCGCACCGTCGGCAACCACGACCCGGGAAGCAAGCGCTTCACGGAACGCGGAGACGCGGGACGGGGTGTGCGGGGAGGTCACGAGGCCGACTCCAGCCTCGGTGCGAACTCCGCGGCCGGCGCCGGGCCGTAGGCCCCGGCGATCCGCTCCAGCAGTTCGGACGGCAGCAGCTTGTACTCCTGGGTGCCGATCGACTCCAGGGCGAACGTGGCCATCGCACAGCCGAGTTGGGCGGCGCGTCGGGGTGGGCAGTGCCACGCCGCACCCGCCAGGAAGCCGGCACGGAACGCATCACCGGCTCCCGTGGGATCGGCGATGTGCCCGGCGGGCACGGCCGGTATGCGGAGCGGCTCCTCGCCGGCGCGCGCGAGGCTCACGCCACCGGCGCCGAGCGTGGTGACCCAGGTGCCGACGCGTGCGAGGACGTCGGCGGTCCGCCAGCCGGTGCGTTCCTGGAGCAGGGCCGCCTCGTACTCGTTGGTGAACAGCACCCGCGCGCCGTCGACCAGGCGGCGGGATGGTGCGCGGGTGAGACGTGCGAGCTGTTGGGAGGGGTCGGCGGTGAACGCGATGCCCTCGGCCTTCGCGGCCGCGGTGTGCCGGAGCATCGCCTCGGGGTCGTCCGCGCCGATGAGGACGAGGTCGAGCCCCCCGATGCGGCGGGCGAGGGCGGCGAGGTCGATGCTGCGGGCCTCCGCCATGGCTCCGGCGTAGAAGGTGGCGAGCTGGTTCTGGTCGGTGTCGGTGGTGCACACGAAGCGGGCGGTGTGCAGGGTCTCGCTGATGCGCACCGCGCTGGTGTCGACCCCGTCGGCCGTCAGCCGTGCCGCGTAGTCGGCGAAGTCGGCACCGGCCGCGCCGACGAGCACCGGCCGCAGGCCCAGTCGGCCGAGGCCGCAGGCGATGTTGGCCGCCACCCCGCCCCGGCGGACCTCCAAGTGGTCGGCGAGGAAGGACAACGAGACGCGGTCCAGTTGGTCGGCGATGAGCTGTTCGACGAAGCGGCCGGGAAAGGTCATCAGATGGTCGGTGGCGATCGATCCGGCGACGGCGATCTGCACGAGTTCTTCTCCTTGCCTGCGGGGTGGGGCGGCACCCGGGCGGC
Source organism: Streptomyces lunalinharesii (assembly GCF_039532155.1). NCBI lineage: Bacteria > Bacillati > Actinomycetota > Actinomycetes > Kitasatosporales > Streptomycetaceae > Streptomyces > Streptomyces lunalinharesii. The sequence goes on along the minus strand of NZ_BAAARK010000038.1, from coordinate 56,620 downwards.
ACCGCGCCGGTTCCGTGGTGACTGCGGGCGGGGTCGGGGCCGGTCAGGCGGTCGTCCGGGCCGCCGCGCGCAGGTCGTCGACGCGGTCGGTGCGCTCCCAGGTGAAGTTCTCCGACTCGCGCCCGAAGTGGCCGTAGGCGGCGGTGTCGGCGTAGATCGGGCGGAGGAGGTCCAGGTCCCGGATGATCGCCGCCGGACGCAGGTCGAAGACTTCGGCGACGGCCCGCTCGATCGTGTCGGTGTCGACGGTGGCGGTGCCGAAGGTCTCGACGAACAGGCCGACGGGCTCCGCCTTGCCGATGGCGTAGGCGACCTGCACCTCGCACCGCCGGGCCAGGCCCGCGGCCACCACGTTCTTGGCGACCCACCGCATGGCGTAGGCGGCGGAGCGGTCGACCTTGGAGGGGTCCTTGCCGGAGAACGCGCCGCCGCCGTGGCGGGCCATGCCACCGTACGTGTCGATGATGATCTTCCGGCCGGTGAGTCCCGCGTCGCCCATGGGCCCGCCGATCTCGAACCGTCCGGTCGGGTTGACCAGGAGCCGGTAGTCCTCGGTGTCCAGCTTGATGCCGTCCTCGACCAACGCGTTCAGGACGTGCTCGACGACGTACTGGCGGATGTCCGGCGTGAGCAGCGCGTCGAGGTCGATGCCGGACGCGTGCTGCGAGGAGACGACCACGGTGTCCAGGCGGACCGCACGGTCCCCGTCGTACTCGATGGTGACCTGCGTCTTCCCGTCGGGCCGCAGGTAGGGGAGGGTGCCGTCCTTCCGGACCTCGGACAGTCGGCGGGAGAGCCGGTGCGCGAGGCTGATGGGCAGCGGCATCAACTCGGGGGTCTCGTCGCAGGCGTACCCGAACATCAGGCCCTGGTCGCCGGCGCCCTGCCGGTCGAGTTCGTCCTCGTCGCCTTCGACGCGCTGCTCGTAGGCGGTGTCCACCCCCTGGGCGATGTCGGGGGACTGGGCGCCTATGGAGATCGACACGCCGCAGGAGGAGCCGTCGAAGCCCTTGGCGGAGGAGTCGTAGCCGATCTCCAGGATCTTGTTGCGGACGAGTTGGGCGATGGGTGCGTAGGACGTGGTGGTGACCTCGCCGGCCACGTGGACCAGTCCGGTGGTGATCAGCGTTTCCACGGCGACGCGGGAGCCGGGGTCCTCGCGCAGCAGGGCGTCGAGGATGGTGTCGCTGATCTGGTCGGCGATCTTGTCGGGGTGGCCCTCGGTCACGGATTCCGAAGTGAACAGCGTGGAGGTCATGGGGTCTCCTGGGAAAGGATGCGGGCGGTGCGGGAACGAACGGGTGGGTGTCGGGCCGTATGTGACGGACAGTCATGAATGGGTCGTGGTGAGCCGGGGCGTGCGGACGTGGCGAGTTGGTCCTCAGGCCGCGGTGCGTTTGCGCAGCCGCAGTGCTCGCCAGGTGGCGTCCGCGGTCCAACCGCCGTCCACCGGCAGGGCGGTGCCGTTGACGTAGGCGCTCAGCGCGGGGTCGGCGAGGTAGGCGACGGCCTCGGCGATGTCGGTGGGCGTGGCGAAGCGGGCGAGCGGCACGCGGTCGACGATGTCCTGCGGGGTGTAGGCGCCGGAGGCGAGGTCGGCCTCGTCCATCTCGGTCTTGACGAAGCCGGGGCAGACGGCGTTGACGCGGACGCCACGACCGCCCCACTCCACCGCCAGGGTGCGGGTGAGGCCCAACACCCCGTGTTTGCTGGCGTTGTAGGCCACGCGGTCGGGAATGCCGCCGAGCCCGGCGATGGACGCGATGTTCACGATCGTGCCGGGCTCGTCGGAGCCGAGCATGACCGTGCCGAAGGCCCGACTGAGCAGGAACGGTCCGGTGAGGTTGACGTCCAGCACGCGGCGCCACTGGGCGGCGGGGGTGGATTCGGCGGGCGCGATCAGACCGATGCCGGCGTTGTTGACCAGGACGTCGACGCGGCCGAAGTGGTGGAGGACCTCGTCCGTGGCGGCCGCCACGGCGGCCTCGTCGGAGACGTCGGCGACGACTCCGACGGCCTTGGCGCCCGCGGCCTGGAAGGGGCCGAGGCCGTCGAGCGTCTCCTTGGGGTGCGCCAGGTCGATGAGGGCGAGCGAGTAGCCCCGGGCGGCGAGGACTTCGGCGACCCGGCGGCCGATTCCCTGCCGGGCGCCGGTGACGACGGCGACCCTGGCGTTGGCGTTCCTACCGTTTGTCATGGGCTCCAGCGTCGCCGCGGCGCTCGTGCGGCACATCCGGCGAAGGTGACAGCGCGCACTGCGCTTTGGGGACACCGACGGTGGGCGCACCGGAGCGCGACGGCGACGCCGAGGGGCAACAGGCGGCGTCCGGAAGGGGACATGATCGCCCGTCAGACGCTCTATCCAAGCTACATAAAGAGCGCTATCTTTTGTTCTGTGAGCGCCTGAAGGGAGGCGTCTGATCGGCGGGCCGCCTGTGTCGCGAGTGCTGACGGGCGGGGGAAACGCTGGGCGACCAGGGCTGGATCCCGTGGGCGCAGGACAAAGGGCCCAGCACGCCGAAGGATTTCCTTTCTTGCACCGCAACGGATTCCGCCGTGCCCCAGTGCGTGCATCGCGCGCATTCGGTGCGTTCATTCCCGACCATCCCGGACCGCGGACGATGTTTGAGGAAGTGCTGTGTGATGACACGCGACGCAATGACACTGCCGGGGCTTCCCGGGATGTGGGACCGTCCACCGATAGCGGAGGACGCCGGGCCGCCGGGCCGGCGCGCACCCTCCACGGGCGAACGGGCGCCGTCCGCCGACGCCGACCGGCCGGCCGACGCCGGCGCTCCGCTGGCCCCGTCGGACCGGCAGGGGCTGAGCCGCGAGCTCCACGACTGCGTCGCCCACGCCATCGTCGTCGGCCTCAACTCCATCGAACTCAGCGAGTTCTACGCGGCCGACGGCCGTCCGGAGCGCGCCAGGGACAAGCGGACCGACGCCGTGCGCCTCCTCCACCAGGCACTGCACACCGTCAAGGAACTGGCCGCCCGTCTGCGGACGCCCGGGACGGACCACCGGCCCGCCGCACACCCACCGGCCCCGGTGCCCGGGTGCGCCGCGGACGTCAGCGAGGTCTACCTGATCCTGCGCGAGGCGTTGGGCAACGCCCTCGCGCACGCCGGCGCCGACGACATCACCATCTCCCTGCGCACCCGCAACGGCATGCTGCTCGCCGACGTCGTCGACGACGGCGACGGCCTGGAGAGCGGTGGACGGGAGCGTTCGCCGGGGCTCGGGCTGGCGTCCATGAAGGAGCGCGCCGCCCTGTTGGGGGGCTCACTCCGCACGAGCCCGGGGCCCCGAGGGGGCACCCGCATCGCCGTCACGGTGCCGCTGGTGGCCCGGTGACCGCGGGGGCCGGCGTCGCCGCCCGGGTCGTCATCGCCGACGACCACACGCTCTTCCGCGAGGGCATCGTCGAGATCTGCGACAACGAGCACGACCTGGACGTCGTCGGCCAGGCCGGACACGGTGAGCTGGCCGTCGCGCTGGTCCGCCGGACCGGCCCGGACGTCGTCCTGCTGGACGTGGAGATGCCGGGACCGGGTGCCGAGGAGACCCTCACGCAGATGCTCGGCGTCCCGGAGCCGCCCCGCGTCGCCATCCTGACGATGCACGACGACGCCCGCATGGTGAGCCGGCTGCTGGCGATCGGTGCCCAGGCGTACATCTCCAAGAGCTCCACGCGCGAGGAGTTGCTCGCCGCGATCCGGGCCGTGCGCAACGACTCCGACCGGGTGGTGCTCTCCGTCGCCAAGGAAACCGTGAGCCGACTGGAGAGACCCGCCCAAGGTCCGCTCTCCGCACGCGAGTTGGAGGTCCTCGGACTCGTGGCTCGGGGGCTGAGCAACGCCCAGGTCGCCGGCGAGCTCTACATCTCCGAAGGCACCGTCAAGCGCCATCTGACCAACATCTACCTCAAGCTCGAAGTCCGCTCCCGCATGAGCGCCATCAACAAGGCGATGGCCATGCGCCTGCTCCCGGCCGCCACGGAGACCGGCGCCCCAGGGCGTTGACCCGAGCGCAGGAAGGCCGCCCCGCACGCCGGGGCGGCCTTCCTCCAGCGCGACGGCGGGGACGGGCGGGGACCGGGATCACCCGGCCTTCGAGCCACCCGTGCCGTCGCCCGGCCCACCGACGGCCGCGCGGGACGCCGCGACCCGGGGCAGCCACCCGGGCCGCCGCTCCTCGTGCGCGTCGATCCCGGCACCGCGGCGCAGCGTGATGTCAATGTCGTCCAGCCCGCTCATCAACTGCCAACGGCTGTGCTCGCCGATCTCGAACGGGATGCGCAGGTCGCCGGTGAACAGGGCGCGTTCCGCGAGGTCCACGGTGACCTCGGTGGTCGGGTCGGCTTCGATCAGCGCCCACAGCCGCTCCACCTCCTCCTTCGGAACCCGCGGCGTCACCAGCTGGTTCTTGGCCGCGTTGGCGCGGAAGATGTCGCCGAAGGACGGGGCGACCACCGCGCGGAACCCGAAGTCGCGCAGCGCCCACACCGCGTGCTCGCGCGAGGACCCGATGCCGAAGTCCGGGCCCGCCACCAAGATGCTCGCCCCGGCGTGGGCCGGTCGGTTCAGGACGAAGTCGGCCTCCTGCCGCCAGCGGTGGAACAGCGTGTCCTCGTAGCCCGTACGCCCGAGGCGCTTGCAGAACTCGGCCGGGATGATCTGGTCGGTGTCCACGTCACGACGGCGCAGCGGAGCCGCCGTGCCCGCATGCCGCACCACGGGTACCGGACTCACGCCGCCACCTCCGCGACCAGCCGCCGGGCCACCGAGCGCAGCGCCCTGGCCAGGCTCTCCTCCTCCGTCGCCGCGACGCCGACCCCCCAACGGGTGGTGGTGCCCACCGACGCCTCGGCGTAGGCCACGTGCCGCGCCTCCCCGGCCCGCGGTCCCTGCACCCGCGTCTCGCCCAACGAGCCCTCCAGGGCGTGCCGGGCCAGCAGGACGTCCAGGACCGCCCGCGGCGACGACCGGTCCTCCAACGGGCCGGGCAGCGGCGCGCCGTCCGCCTCGTGCAGGTAGTCCTCCGCGAACCACACCAGGAGCTGGTCCGCCGTCACCTCGCCGCCCGCCTCGGCCTTGGTCTGCACGATCGAGGCGAACTCGATCTGTAGCCGGCGCGGCAGTTCGAAGGCGTGCGCCGTGCGCATCAGGTGGGACACCCCGCCCTTGCCCGACTGCCCGTTGATCCGGATCAACGCCTGGTAGTCCCGGCCCACGTCGCGCGGGTCGATCGGCAGGTACGGCACGTCCCACGCCGCGGACCCGCTCTCCTCCAGGGCCCGCAGCCCCTTGGCGATCGCGTCCTGGTGGGAACCCGCGAAGGAGGTGTAGGCGAAGTCGCCGACCCACGGGTGACGCGGCGAGACCGGCATGCGGTTGCACTGCTCGACCAGCCGGCGCGCCTCGTCCAAGTCCCCGAGGTCAAGGTTCGGGTCGATGCCCTGCGAGTACAGGTTCATCGCCAGCGTGATCAGGCAGACGTTGCCGGCCCGCTCGCCGTTGCCGAACAGGGTCCCCTCGACCCGGTCCGCGCCGGCCAGGAGCGCCAGTTCGGTCGCGGCGACCGCCGAGCCGCGGTCGTTGTGCGTGTGCAGGGTCAGCGAGATCGCCTCGCGGTGGGCCAGGTTGCGGTGCATCCACTCGATGCGGTCGGCGAACTCGTGCGGGGGGTACGCCTCGACGGACGCCGGCAGCACGACGCGGACCTGGTCCGCGGGTTCGGGACGCCACAGCTCCAGGACCGCGTTGTGCACCTCCAACGCGAACTCCGGCTCGGTCTGCGTGAAGGACTCCGTGCCGTACTGCAGGTAGATCTCGGTGCCCGGCAGCGAGTCGCGCAGCTTCAGCGCCCGCTCCGCACCCCGCAGGGCCAATGCCTTGACCTCCGCCCGGCTCATCCGGAACACCGCACGCCGCTGCGTCACCGACGTCGGGTTGAAGATCTGCACGATGGCGCGCGGCGCGCCCTCGATCGCCTTGACGGTGTCCTCGATCATCCCGTCGCGGATGGGCGACATGACCTGGATCGTCACGTCGTCGGGGATGGCGTCCCGCTCGATCACGTCGCGGGTGAATTCCAGGTCGGCGCGACTGGCCATCGGGAAGCCCAGCTCGATCTCCTTGAAGCCGAGCCGCACCAGGAGGTCGTACATCACCCGCTTGCGCTCGATGTCCATCGGCTCCAGCAGCGCCTGGTTGCCGTCCCGCAGGTCGACGCTGCACCACGTCGGTGCGCGTTCGGGCACGCGGTCCGGCCAGGTCCGGTCCGTCAGCCTGAACGGCTCGTACCGACGGTACTTGTGCACGGGCATGGCGCCGGGGCGCTGCGCCCGGTCCGCCGCGCCGGGCGGTTCGGGGGTCGGTGTCCGGTCCGATGCATTCTTTCCGGGAGAGTAAGTCACGCCCAGAGTGTCCTCCCGCCACCTCGGAATTCGCGCCCGACGATGGATGAATTTCCGCTGCCACCGGAGCGGAACCGACATGTGACTTTCGTCGTACCCGAGCTGCGTCCATGTGCCCGGAATGAATTTCCGCGCCAATTCGCCTTCAAATACGGGAATGCCGAGCGCTACCGTTCACGGCCATGGGTCTTACCTTGGCCGAGAAGATATGGCAGGAACACACGGTCCACCAGGACGAGAACCTGCCCGACCTGATCTACATCGATCTGCACCTCATGCACGAGATGACCAGCCCGCAGGCCTTCGACGGGCTACGGGCCGCGGGCCGCCGGGTGCGCCGCCCCGACCTGACCGTCGCCACCGCCGACCACAACGTCCCGACCGACCTCACCGACGGCCGCCGCACCATCTCCGACCCGGTGTCCCGCGCCCAGGTGCAGGCCCTGCGCGAGAACTGCGCGGAGTTCGGCGTCGCACTCTACGACCTGGACGACGAGCAGCAGGGCATCGTCCACGTCATCGGCCCCCAACTGGGTCTCACCCAGCCGGGCATGACGATCGTCTGCGGCGACAGCCACACCAGCACGCACGGCGCGTTCGGCGCCCTCGCCTTCGGCATCGGCACCAGCGAGGTCGAACACGTCCTCGCCACCCAGACGTTGGCCGTGCCGCCGTTCCGCTCCATGGCCGTCAACGTCGACGGCAGGTTGCCGGCGGGCGTCACCGCCAAGGACCTCATCCTCGCCGTCATCGCCCGCATCGGCACCGGCGGCGGCCAGGGGTACGTCATCGAATACCGCGGCGAGGCCGTGCGCGGCCTGTCGATGGAAGCCCGGATGACCGTGTGCAACATGTCCATCGAAGCCGGCGCCCGAGCCGGCCTGATCGCACCCGACGACACCACCCTGGCCTACCTCAAGGGCCGCCCGCACGCGCCCACCGGTGCCGCCTGGGACGCCGCCGCGGCCCACTGGAGCGCCCTCGCGACCGATGCGGACGCGGTCTTCGACAAGGAGGTCACCCTCGACGCCTCCGAGCTGAGCCCCTACGTCACCTGGGGCACCAACCCCGGCCAGGGCGCTCCCCTCAACGGCACCGTGCCCGACCCGGACTCCTTCACCGACCCGGGCGCACGCGAGGCGGCGCGCACGGCCCAGTCGTACATGGGCCTTGCCCCGGGCACGCCGCTGCGCAGCATCACCGTCGACACCGTCTTCGTCGGCTCCTGCACCAACGGTCGCCTGGAGGACCTGCGGGCCGCCGCCGAGGTCCTGCGCGGCCGCCGCGTCGCCCCCGGCGTGCGGGCCCTCGTCGTCCCCGGATCCACCCGCGTGCGCCTGGACGCCGAGGCCGAGGGGCTGGACGAGGTCTTCCGTGCCGCCGGTGCGGAATGGCGCTCGGCCGGCTGCTCGATGTGCATCGGCGTCAACCCCGACCGCCTCCGGCCGGCCCAGCGCAGCGCCTCCACCTCCAACCGCAACTTCGAAGGCCGCCAGGGCGACCGCGCCCGCACCCACCTGGTCTCCCCGCCGGTCGCCGCGGCCGCCGCCGTCCTGGGACGCCTCGCCTCCCCGGAGGAACTGTGACCACTTCCCCCGCACCAGCGGCACCCGCCGCACGGCCGCGGATCGTCGCCCTCCCCGGCGACGGCATCGGCCCCGAGGTCGTCGCCTCCGCCCTCCAAGTGCTGCACGCGGTGGGCGACTTCGCGGTGGTGGAGCACCCCGTGGGAGCCGCCGCCATCGACCGGACGGGGCAGCCGCTGCCGCCGGACACCCTGGCCGCCTGCGCCGCTGCCGACGCCGTGCTGCTCGGCGCCGTCGGCACCGGACACCAGCCCGCCGACCCCGAAGCGCCCCGACCCGAACAGGGCGTTCTCGAACTGCGTGCGGCGCTCGGGCTGTACGCCAACCTCCGCCCGGTGCGGGCCCTTCCGGCCCTCGCCGCCGCGAGTCCGCTCAAGCCGGAACGCACCAAGGGCGTCGACCTGATCGTCGTGCGCGAACTCACCGGCGGCCTGTACTTCGGCCGGCGCGCCCGCACCGCCGACGACGCCTACGACACCTGCACCTACACCGTCACCGAGATCGAGCGGGTGACCCGGGTCGCCTGCGAACTCGCCTCCCGCACCGGCCGCCGCGCCCGAGTGACCTCCGTCGACAAGGCGAACGTCCTGGACACCTCCCGGTTGTGGCGCGAGACGGTCACCCGGGTCGTGGCACGCGAATACCCGCACGTGGCGCTCGACCACCTGCTCGTCGACACCGCCGCGATGCGCCTGGTCACCGACCCCGCGTCCTTCGACGTCGTCCTCACCGAGAACATGTTCGGCGACATCCTCAGCGACGAGACGGCGGCCATCACCGGGTCCCTCGGGCTGCTGCCCAGCGCCTCCCTGCCCGGCGCCCCCGACCCGGACGGCGGGATCCGCGGCGGGCTCTTCGAACCCGTGCACGGCTCCGCCCCCGACATCGCGGGCCGCGGCCAGGCCAGCCCCCTCGGCACCGTCCTCTCCGTCGCCCTGATGCTCCGTCACGGACTGGGGCGGCCGGCAGCCGCCGACGCGGTCGAGGCCGCCGTCGAACGCGCCCTGGACGCCGGACTGCGCACGCCCGACCTCGGCGGCTCCGCCACCACCGACGACACCACGCGCGCCGTGCTCGCGGCCCTGTGAGAGGAGACGAGCGCACGAGATGACTCCACCGACCTCGGCCCACACCCACTGGGAAGGCCCTGGGGCCCCACGCGTCGCCCCCGGCCGCGGCATCCCCTTCGGCAGCAGCAGCGTCCAGCACGGCACCGCCGTCTTCGAAGGCATCCGGTGCTACGCCGGCGCGCGCGGCCCCGCACTGTTCCGCCTCGACGACCACCTGCTCCGGCTGCTGAACTCGGCCCGGCTGCTGGGCATCCGCCACGACCACGACCTGCCCCGGCTGCGCGCGGCGACGCTGTCCGCCGCGGCGGCGAGCGGCTTCGCCGACGCCTACGTGCGCCCCGGACTCTTCGCCACCGACCCGATCCTGAGCATCGACCTCTCCTCGTTGCCGTTCACGCTGGGCGTCGAGGTCTGGCCGGTCGCCGCGCCGCCTTCCGCACCGGCCGCTGCGGAACCCGGCGTCCGGCTGACCGTCTCGCCGTGGCGCCGCCCCTCGCCGGCGACCTTCCCCCCGCGCGCCAAGGCCGTCGGCACCTACGTCACCTCGGCCTTGGCCAAGACCGCGGCAGTGACCGCCGGCTTCGACGACGCCCTGCAACTCGACTGCGTGACCGGCCGGGTCGCCGAGGCCACCGTCTCCAACGTGTTCCTCGTCAGGCAGGGCCGGTTGTGCACGCCGTGGCTCGCGGACAGCCTGCTCGCCGGCATCACCCGCGACACCGTGCTGACCCTCGCCCGTGACCTGGGGATCGAGGTCGCCGAGGAGCCGGTGGACGTGGGCGACGTGCGCGCGGCGCAGGAGGTCTTCCTCACCGGCACCGCCAGCGAACTGGTGCCGGTCGCATCGCTGGACGGCCACCGGTACGCGCCCGAACGCCCGGTGTTCGACGCGATCGCGGCGGCCTTCCGGGCGACGGTGACAGGCCGCGCCGGACATCCGGAGTGGCGTACGCCGGTGGCCGCGCCCCGGCCGGACGCCCCGGCGGCGCTCGCGTCCTGACCCCGTCCTCGGCACCACCGGATCCCCGGGCGCCCGCCCGGCCGCCGCACCCCGTCCCCTTCCGGAGGAAACCCCATGAGCAACAGCACCAACGAGCGTCAACTCTTCAGTTCCGGCTCCCCGTTCGAGGCGGTGGTCGGCTACTCCCGTGCCGTGCGGGTCGGTCCGTTCGTCTCCGTCTCCGGGACGACGGCCTCGGGGCCCGAGGGCCCGATCGGCGGCGACGACGCGGGCCGGCAGGCCGCCGAGGTGCTGCACCGCATCGCCGCGGCCCTCAAGGAGGCCGGCAGCGACGTCGGCGACGTGGTCCGCACCCGGGTCCACCTCACCGACATCGCGGACTTCGACGCCGTCGCCCGCGCGCACGCCGCGGTGTTCGGGCAGGCGCGGCCGGCCACCACCTTCGTCGGGAACGCGGCGCTGGCGCACCCCGCCCTGCTGGTGGAGATCGAGGCCGATGCGATCGTCCCGGAGGACGGTCGCTGATTCGACGCATGCCGCCACGACGAGAGAGACCGACCCGAAGAACGGCGCCACCCCACGTACGCACCCGCCCGGCTCCGACGGGCCGGGTGGCGGGCGACGTCGCAGCCGAGCGGCGCACGGAGCACCGGGGCCACGTCCCGGGTGCGGCTCCGTGCGCCGCTCGTGGCGCACTGGCACCGGAGGGCGGGCAGCCGGACGAGAAAGGCATCTGGTGATCCAGCAACGAGCCGTACAGACGCGTCGACGTGTCCTGCAGGCGGGCGCCGCGGAGTTCGCTCGGCGGGGCTACGCGGCCACCACGCTCACCCACATCACGCGGACGGCGGGGGTGACGATGGGGGCGATCACCTTCCACTTCGCGTCGAAACGGGCGCTGGCCGACGCGGTCTGCGCGCAGGGGCACCGGATCACGCGCGAGGCCGTGGCGCCCGGCGGGGGTGCGGGGCGCGGGCTACAGGCGGTCGTCGACATCACGCACGCCCTGATGCTGCTGCTCGGCGAGAACGACCTCGTCCGTGCCGCGAGCCGGTTGGGCGGCGAGGTGGGGGACCGGAACGGTTGGTACGGGGCGTGGCTGCCCCACCTGCACGCGGCCTGCGTCCGCGCGGGCCGGGAGGGGGCGTTGCGGGCGGGGGTGGACCCGGCGACGGTGACCGTGCTGGCGGTCGGCCTCGTCGCGGCGGCGGAGACCGCGGCGCTCCAGGCCGCCTGTGCCCAGGCCGGCACGACGACGGCGGCGCAACTCACCCGGGCCTGGCGGACCCTGCTGGGCGCCGTCGCCCCGCCGGACGGCGCCCCGGGCCTCAGCCCCTGAGGTCCGGGGCGTCCGGGTCCTCCGGGGGGCCGGCCGGGCCCGCCGCCCCTCGACCCGTTCCGCCGTCCTCCGTGGTGCCGTTCGGCTTTGGGGGCGTCAGTCGGCGGGCGCGGTGCTTGGCGACGTTGAGGCGGTTGCCGCACAGTTCGGGCATGCAGTAGCGGCGCCGCCCCGCCTTGCTGGTGTCCACGAACATGCCGTCGCACACGGGCGAGGCGCAGTGCCGGATGCGATCGTGACGGAGCGTGCGGAGCACGCCCAGGAGACCGGTGCCGATGACGGCGGCCAGTTGCTGCGCGAGCGGGGCCCGGGGATCCGTGGTCACGTACCACTGCCAGCGCCCGTCCACGTCCCGTTCGAGGAACGGACCCACGCTGGCCCGTCCGACCAGGGCGTTCGCGCCCGCCACCACCTGGTCCTCGCTGTCGGACTCCAGGAGCGCGCGCAACTCCCCGCGCAGCGCCAGCACCTGCTCCAGATCCTGCTCGGTCGCCCGGCGCCCGGGCTCCGGGGGGTCGACCGGAACCTCGAACTCCACCAGGAAGCGGTCGAGCGCGGCGGGATCCACGAGCATTTCGCCCGTGCTCCTGCGGACCAGGGCGGAGGTGTTGACCAGGTCGGTCGCGACACCTGCACCCAACGCGTAATCGGAAAAAAGAAACTTCAAGCCTTACTCCATGCTAGAGTAACTGGAGAACATTGATTATACCCCTTAGCTCTGGAGGGATCGGCATGAGCACGCATGCCCAGCCCACCCCGTGGAAGCTCCACCAGCGCGTCCCGGTCGCCGGCGGCGAGGTCGCCACCGGGATCTTCGGCGAGGGCCCGCCGGTGGTCCTCGTCCACGGCACCCCCGCCTCCTCCTACCTCTGGCGCAACGCCGTCCCCGCCCTCGCCCGCCACCACACCGTCTACGTCTGGGACCTCCTCGGCTTCGGCGCCTCCCGGATCGCCCCCGGGGCCACCCCCTCCATCGCCCAGCAGGCCCGCACCCTCGCCGAGCTCGTCGACCACTGGGGGCTGACCGCACCCGCCCTCGTCGGCCACGACATCGGCGGCGGCGTGGTCGTGCGCGCCCACCTCCACGACACGGTGCCGGCCTCCCACCTCGCGCTCCTCGACGCCGCCGTCCTCGGCCCCTGGAACACCCCCTTCACCGAACACCAGCAGCGCTACGCCGAGGCGTACCGCACCATGCCGGCCCACATCTTCGACGACCTCGTCACCGCCCGCCTGCGCACCGCGGCGCACCACCCGCTGTCCGAAGCGGCCGCCGCGGCCTACCGCGCCCCCTGGGCGGGCGCCGAAGGGCAGCGGCGCTGGATCGACCAGGTCTGCGCCGTCACCTACGAAGACACCCGCGAGGCCGTCGACCGGCTCGGTGAGATCACCGTGCCCACCCTCGTCCTGTGGGGCGCCGAAGACCAATGGCTGCCCACCACCACGGGCGACCGGCTCGCGGCCGCCATCCCCGGCGCCGAGCGCCTCACCCTGCCCGGCGCCGGCCACTTCGTCGCCGAGGACCAGCCGGAGGAGACGGCCGAGGCGCTGGTCGCGTTCTTCGGGCACCAGCGCGGCTGACCGGGATGCGGCGCGCCGCCGCGCCCGCCCCGCACCCCGCGTGCCCACGCCCTCCGTCCCGCCCCGCCGGCCCCCGTCTGGAGGATCCGTCATGTCCGCCCTCACCCCGCCCACCCCCGCCCCGGGCTCCCCGCCCGCTGCGGCCGGCCCGACCGGTGCGTTACCGGAGCAGCAGCCCGCCCCCGGTGGACGCCCGGGCGTCGCGCTCCTGGCCGCGCTCCTCGGCTTCCTCATCATCACCGTCGACGTGTCCGGCGTGAACATCGCGCTGCCCGCGATCCGTTCGAGCCTGCACGGTGGCATGGCGGGCCTGCAATGGGTCGTCGACGCCTACACCCTGATGTTCGCCGCGCTGATGCTCTCCGCCGGCGCCTTCGCCGACCGCGCCGGGGCCCGCCGCGCCTACGCCCTCGGCGTCGCCCTCTTCACCGTCGCCTCCCTCGCCTGCGCCCTCGCCCCCGGCATCGGCACCCTGATCGCCGCCCGGGTCGTCCAGGGCAGCGCCGCCGCCGCCGTCATGCCCGCCTCCCTCGCCCTCATCCGGCAGACCTACGAGGACCCCGGACGCCGCGCCCGCGCGATCGCGCTGTGGTCGGTGGGCGGCTCGCTCGCCATGGCCATCGGCCCCGTGCTCGGCGGCGCCCTCACCGAAACCGCCGGCTGGCGCGCCGTGTTCCTCCTGAACCTCCCCGTCGGCGCCGTCATCCTCGGGCTCCTCGCCCGCGTCCCCGTCTCGGCCCGCCGGCGCGTCCCCTTCGACCCGGCCGGCCAGGCCACCGCCGTCCTCGCCCTCGCGGCCCTGGCCTACGCCGTCATCGAGGGCGGCCACGCGGGCCGGCTGACCTGGAGTTGCGCCGTCGCGCTCGGCATCGCCCTGGCCGCGGCCCTGGGCTTTCGCACCGCCGAGGCCCGGCACCCCGCTCCGATGGTGCCGCTGGAGATGTTCCGGCAGCGCGAGGTCGTCGTCACCCTCTCCGTCGGCTTCGCCGTCAACGCCGCCTACTACGGCACGATCTTCCTGCTCGGCCTCTACTACCAACAGCTGCGCGGCATGTCCGGCACCGCCGCCGGGCTGATGTTCGTGCCCACCGCCGCCGTGATCACCGCCGTGAACCTCCTCTCGCCGCGCCTCGCCGACCGTTACGGGCGCCGGCCCGTCATCGTGTGGGGGCAAGCCCTCCTCGCCCTGGCCATGGCGGCGTTGCTGGTGCTCGGGCCCGACACCCCGGCCTGGCTCGTCCTCGTGCTGCTCCTGCCGTTCGGCATCAGCGCGGTGACCGTCCCCGCACTGACCGCCCTGCTCATGGACCGCGTGCCGGGCCACCGCGCCGGCACCGCCTCCGGACTGCTCAACGCCATGCGGCAGACCGGCGGCGCGCTCGCCGTCGCCCTCTTCGGCACGCTGCTCGCAGGACCCGCCGACGGCGACTTCTCCGTCGGCGGGCTCCACCTCAGCCTCGCCCTCGCCGCCGCCCTGCTGTGCGCCACCACCCTGCTGGCGCGCCTGCTGCTGCCCCGCGACTGACCGGCCGGGCCCGCCCGGTCGCACCGCCGGCTCCACACCGGAAAGGACACGACACTCATGAAGGCACTCCTCCGCTCGCTGCAACGGCTCTTCCAGGACGCGCCCCACCTCGACGCCACCGGGCCGGCCCTCCACCCCAGCGCCCCGCCGTTCCACCGTCACGAAGGCCGTACCTCCGACCGCCCGGCCCCCGCGCACCCGTCCGCGCCGCCGACGGCTCGCGCCGAGCGCCCGACCGTCCGTGGCGTGCCCCCGCAGCCCACGCGGTCCGCCGCGGCGGACGAACCGACGAGTCGGCCCGCGGACCGGTCGGCCTCCCGAACGGAGAACCCGTTGGACACCGTCGCCTTCCTCGCCTACCTCGACGGCCGGCAGAGCCGCTGGCGGCTCACCCTGGACGACTGCATCGCGCACGCCGGCGAGGACCCGCGCGCCCGGCTCCTCGCCGTCTTCGACGCGCTGAAGGAGTGGGCCGTCTCGCCGTCCGGCTTCCGCAGCTGCGCCTTCGTCCACGCCCAGGTCGAACTCGTCCGTCCCGAGCACCCGGCCCGCACCGTCGTCGCCCGCCACAAGCACGCCCTGCGCACACGGGTGCGGGAACTCGCCGAGGCCACCGGCACCCCCGACTCCGACCTGCTGGCCGACCAACTCCTGTTGCTGTACGAGGGCGTCATCGCCCAGTACACGGTCGGCACCGTGCACGACGCGGTGGACCGGGCCCATGCCACCGCCCGGCAGCTCATCGCCGCCGCGACCCCCTACCCGCTGGACGCCTTCTGGGCCGGTCCGCGGGCGTCGTGAGGGCGGCCCCGGACGCACACGGACGCGGCGCGCCGGGAAGACCGCTCACACGTCTTCCCGGCCCGCCGCGTCCGTCGGCCGACCGGTACGTCCTACGGCTGGGCCACGAGGGTCACGTGGTCCACGCCCTGGGCCGCCGGGATGCCCGCGCCGAGGCACTTGTACGCATCGGGGGCGGGCGAGGCGAGGACCCGGGTCGCGGCGTAACCCGCGAAACGGCCCGTCAGCACCTCTCCCACGCCCGCCGAGACGGTCTGCCCCGCCGGGCGGCCCACGACGTAGGTGAAGGTGGCGGTGGACCCGCCGCC
The DNA here is from genome assembly GCF_039532155.1 of Streptomyces lunalinharesii. NCBI lineage: Bacteria > Bacillati > Actinomycetota > Actinomycetes > Kitasatosporales > Streptomycetaceae > Streptomyces > Streptomyces lunalinharesii. The sequence goes on along the minus strand of NZ_BAAARK010000038.1, from coordinate 41,028 downwards.
GGTGTCCCAGCGGAACTGCGGGGAGCCCACCGAAATCAGCTGGTTGGACAGGCAACTCGCCTCCACCACGTAGCTGGAGGAGAAGACGACCGAGGTGACCGCCCCGCCCGTGCACGACAGCGTGCTGCGCGCGGTGACCCGGGTGGGGCGTTTGCGCACGGTCAGGCCGGGCGAGAACGTCTCCGCGATCGTGCCCGAACAGGAGACGACCCGCGGCTCGGGCGCACCGGCGGCCCACGCGGGCCCGGCGGCCAGCGTGCCGCCCGTCACCGCGAGCAGCAGGGCACCGGACAGGCCGGCGGAACGGCGTATCGAAGAACGCATGGTGACTCTCCCTCAGGTTCCCTGTGGGTGTGCGGGGTCCTCGGCGGCGGGCGGCACGAACGCCACCGCGCGCCCGGGTGCGCCGGTACCGCCCTCGACCTTCAGCGGCAGGAAGCAGAACCACGCGCCCCGTGCCGGCAGCCGGTCCAACCCGGTCAGGCACTCGACGTACACCGCGCCGGCGCTCAGCCCGCGGACGTGGGCCGGCACGCCGTCGTGCGCGGCACCCATCGACGGTGCGTCGGTGCCGACGCACCGCACGCCGCGGTCCAACAGCAGCTCGACCGCGGCCACATCGGGCGCGGGCCAGCCGGGCGCGCGCCCGGTCACGATGACGTCGTACAGGTACCCGTCGCCCTCGGGGCCGCGCCGGTAGCGCGCGTCCCAGCCGGTGCGCAGCAGCACCACCTCACCCGCGGTCAGGCTGCCGTGGCGACGCTCCCAGGCGATCAGGTGGTCCGCCGTGATGAACGGGCTCACCCCGCCCTCGCCCCGCCCGCCGGTGTCGAAGGTCGCGGGCGCCGTGAGGTCCACGACGGCCGCGGGCCCCATCAGCTGGGACACCGGCACCCGTTCGGCGGTGACCTCGCCCGCCGGGCCGGCGTGCGGCAGTCCGGAGTCCGGGGGCGGGACGAAGTGACTGGGCGCGTCGAAGTGCGTCCCGGTGTGCTCGTCGATCGCCATCCAGCGGGTGGCGTAGGGCGCACCGCTGCGGTTGTAGACGGCCTGGGCACCGTTCCTGCGCGTGGCGAACCAGCTCCAGAGCTTGTGCTGGTAGGGCTGGTGGGCGGGCCAGTGGCAGGGCAGGTCCTCGGCCAGCGTCAGCGAGAGGTCGAGCACCGTGCACGCCTGGAGCTGCGGGACCGGCAGCCCGTCGGCGGAAGCGGGGCGAGTCGTCATGCGGCCACCCCCGCCCGGTCGTGGGCCGTCCGCGGACCGCCGGCCGCTTCGTCGTCCGGCCAGGAGACCCGCTCCATGCGCACCGCACGCCCCTGACGGACCTCCAGGACCACCGCCCCCAGCACCAACGGGCCCACGCTCACCGACGGCATCGCGCCGGAGAACGGGTTCCCCGTCGAGCGCAACCCCGAGACGAGGTTCGCGGGCGCGAAACCCTGGACGCCGTCGCCGGGACCGGTCATGCCGACCTCGGTGACGAACGCCGTCCCACCGGGCAGCAGGTACAGCGGCCCGGTCGCCTCGTGGGTGTGACTGCCGAACACGGCGGCGGCCTCGCCGTCCACCGCGTGCGCGAAGATCTGCTTCTCCAGCACGTGGTCGCCGTGGTAGTCGACGATCACCGCTCCCCGTCGGTCCGCCCGCTGCCAACCCTCCCACGCGGGAAGGAACTTGCCGGCCGTGGCCTTGACCGACTTCATGGCGCAGTGATCGGCCAGGTTGAGCACCGTCACCGTCTCACCGGCGGCGTCGGCGTGCAGCACGCCCCGGCCCGGCACCCCCGGCGCGAGGTTGGCCGGACGGATGACCTGGGGAAGCTCCAGCAGGCCGACGGACTCCTCACTGTCCCAGGAGTGATTGCCGCCGGTGATCACGTCGGCGCCGGCCGCGAGCAACCGGTCCACCTGGGCGGCGCCCATGCCGAGGCCGTTGGGCGCGCTGTTCTCGGCGTTCACCACCACCAGGTCCACCCGGTGCCTGCGGCGCAGCTCGGGCAGGCTCGCCGCCAGCCGCTCGGTGGCGCGCTCCCCGACGACGTCTCCACAAAACAGGACGATCATGTGCGACTCCTCAGCCGGTCGAAATTCGAAACGCAGGACAGAAATCAGCAAACGCGCACCGAATTGTGCCGGCCCGCGCCGCCCGGCCGCATCAACCAAGGGTCGTACGGCCGCTGCGACCTCGGTGTCGCCGGGTGAGCGCAGGCGACCGATTCCTCGGGCAACCCGCCGCAGTACGGTGCGCAATTCGCGGTAGCCGAATCCCACTCAACGGGCAGGAATGCCAAGGACCTTACGTCGATTCGAAAAGGCGCCAGCCTCATTACGCTTCCGGACATTCATGTCCACCATTCGATGAATTTCGGAGGCCTGATGACGCTGTCGACAGTCGACGTCGCCCATCTGCTGGTCGCCCTCCTGGTCCTCGTCGTCGCCGCACACACCGCGGGCCGGCTGTTCGCCCGGCTCCGTCAACCACCGGTGATCGGCGAGATCGTGGGCGGCCTGCTGCTCGGACCGACCGTCCTGGGCGCCCTCGCGCCGCACTTCACCGCCCGGCTCTTCCCCGCGACGGGGCCGGTCGCCACCGGCCTGGACGCCGTCAACCAGATCGGCCTGCTGCTGCTGATGTTCCTCGCCGGCGCCGAACTGCGGATCCGCGCGGGCAGGAAGGAGCGCCGCACCGCCGCGGTCATCGCCGCGGCGGGGCTGGTCCTGCCCTTCGCCGCCGGGGTCCTCGTGGTCCTCCTGATCGGCCACCACGACGTCGCGGGGCCCAACGGCACCGCCCTGACCCTCGCGCTCGTCTTCGGCATCGCCACCGCCGTCGCCGCGATCCCGGTGATCTCCCGGATCCTGATGGACCTCGGCATCCAGGACACGCCGTTCGCCCGCATCGTCCTCATGGTCGCCGTCGCCGAGGACGCCGTCCTCTACATCGTCCTGGCCGTCGTGCTCGGCCTCGCCGCGGCCCGGTCCGACGGTGCCGGCGGCCTGTGGAACGCGATCGGCACCGACGCACCGCTGCCGACCATGGCGTACTACCTCGTGGCCACCCTGGTGTTCTTCGCCGTCTGCACGGCCTGGGGACCACGGCTCTTTCGCTGGCTGGCCAGCCGCCGCTGGAACCTGGTGGAACGTCAGAACCCGACCGCCTTCCGGCTGGCGGCCCTCTTCGCCGGCGTCGCGGTGTGCGCGGCCCTGGGCATCAACACCGTCTTCGGTGCGCTGATGGCCGGGATCTGCGCCGCCCGCAGCGACTCCGGCAGCCCGGACCTCCAGGCCGAGGGCCGATCGCTGCACGCCTGGGAGGCGATCCGGCACTTCTCCCTGGCCTTCTTCGTCCCGGTCTACTTCGCGCTGGTCGGTCTGCGTCTGGACCTGGCCCGCCAGCTCGACCCCGTCTTCTTCGCCTGGTTCCTCGCCCTGGCGTGCCTCGTGAAGGGCGGCAGCGTCTGGCTGGCCGGGATGGTGACGGGCGCGGGACGCAGCGCCGCCACCCGCCTCGCGGTCGCGCTCAACGCCCGTGGCACGCCCGGCATCCTGCTCGCCAGCGTCACCTACGGCGCCGGCATCATCAACGCCCACTTCTTCGCCGCGCTCGTCCTGATGTCCATCGTGACCTGCCAGATCGCCGGATTCTGGCTGGACCGCGCCTGCCGCCGCGACGCCCGCGCCACCGGGCCGGCCGCCGCCCGCCCCGGCCCGCCCACCGCCCCGGAACCGCACTCCACGGCTCCGACCGCGATCCCCCAGGAGGTCCCGTGACCGCACCCCCGGAAGCCCGCCGCCTGCGCGGCAAGACGTGCCTGATCACCGGCGCCGCGCAGGGCATCGGCCGGGCCACGGCCGAACGCTTCGCCGCGGAGGGGGCCCGCCTCGTCCTCGGCGACATCGACGGTGCCGCACTCGGCCGGCTCGCCACCCGACTGACCGCCGCCGGCACCGAAGTCCGCACCGCCGTCGGCGACGTGGCCGACCCCGGTGCCGCCTACCGGATGACCGACACCGCCATGGAGAGCTACGGACGACTGGACGTACTGGTCGCCAACGCCGGCGTCCTGCCCCTGCAACGCATCACCGAGGCCACCCCGCAGGACTGGGACCACGTCATGGCGGTCGACGGCCGCGGCATGTTCCTGTCCTGCAAATACGCGATCGAGGCCATGCTGCCGAACCGCAGCGGCTCCATCGTCTGCCTCTCCTCCATCTCCGGCCTCGCCGGCCAGGAGTCGCAGAGCACCTACGGTCCGGCCAAGTTCGTCGCCTCCGGACTGACGCTGCACCTGGCGGTGGAATGGGCCGCGCACGGCATCCGCGTCAACGCCGTCGCGCCCGGCACCATCAGGACCGACCGGGTACGGCGCCTGCCCGACGAACCGGGCGGCGCCGACTACCTCGCCGACGTCGCCCGCCGCCACCCGCTCGGCCGGATCGGCGAACCCGCCGAAGTCGCCGCCGCCATCTGCTTCCTCGCCTCCGACGAAGCCTCCTTCGTCACCGGCGCGATCCTTCCCGTCGACGGCGGCTACCTGGCGCAGTGACCCGACCACGACCCGCACCCCGGCCACCTGTTGGCCGACCCACCACGAGAGCAGGAGCCATGACACCCCAGCCCACGACGGTCCCCGCGACCACGCCCGCCGACCCGCCCGGAACCGCCGCCCTCCGGGCCGCCGTCCGGCAACGCATCCGCGTCGTCCCCGACTTCCCCGAGCCCGGCATCCGGTTCCAGGACCTCACCCCGGTCTTCGGGGACCCGGAACTCGTACGGCGCCTGGCCGTGACCTTCACCGCGGCCTTCGACGGCGCCTTCGACCGCGTCCTGGCGATCGAGGCCCGCGGCTTCGTCCTCGGCACCGCCGTGGCCGCCGCCGCGGACCGTCCGCTCGTCCTCGCCCGCAAGAAGGGCAAGCTCCCAGGCCCGGTGCACCGCGCCGACTACGCCCTGGAGTACGGCACGGCGACCCTGGAGATCCAGCGCGACGCCCTGGCGCCGGACGACCGCGTCCTGGTCGTCGACGACGTCCTCGCCACCGGCGGCACCTTCGCAGCGGCCGGCGCGCTCGTCGCCGACGCCGGTGCCACCGTGGCCGGTTACGCCGTCGCGGCCAGCATCGCCGGCCTCCACGGTGCCGCCCGACTCGCCCCCGCCCGGGTCTTCTCCCTCCTGACCACCGCCGACTGACGGCCCCGACGACGGTCCGGGACCGGCGGCCCGGACCGAGCGGCCGGTACGCCGAGGGCCCGGTCCCCGCCGCAGCGGGAACCGGGCCCTCACACCGTGCCGCTACGCGGCGGGCGGTGGCCCCTGCGCCGCGAAGTGCCGGCCCACCAACAGCCGGTTGCGTTCCCGGCTCGCCTGCGGCACGGCGTCCAGCGGCGTGATCACCGAGGTCGCCAACGCGTTCTGGCAGGCGCACTTCGGCTCCGGATCGAGCGATTCCAACAGCGCGACCAGACTCGCCTTGGCGGCCGCACTGTTGCGCCGCATCACCTCCGCCACCCCGCTGGCGCTGACGTCATCGGTCTCGGCGCGCCAGCAGTCGTAGTCCGTCACCAGCGCGAGCCCGGCGTAGCACAGCTCCGCCTCACGCGCGAGCTTGGCCTCCGGCAGGGCCGTCATCCCGATGACGTCCAGCCCCCACGACCGGTACAGCTCGGACTCCGCCCGGGTGGAGAACTGCGGTCCCTCCATGCAGCAGTACGTACCGGAGGCGTGGACGACCGCGTCCGTGGCGCGCCGCGCCGCCGCGCCCAGCAGCTCGCGCAACCGGCCGCAGAACGGCTCTCCGAACGGCACGTGCACGACGATGTCCTCGTCGAAGAAGGTCGTCTCCCGCCGGTTGCGGGTCCGGTCCACGACCTGGTCCGGGGTCACGAGATCGCCCGGCCGGAGCTCCTCGCGCAGGCTGCCCACCGCGCTGACACTGATCAGTTGACGCACGCCCAGGCTCTTGAGGGCGTAGACGTTGGCGCGTGCCGGCACGTTGGTGGGCACGATCTGGTGCCGCCGCCCGTGCCGGGGCAGGAAGGCCACCCTGATCCCGCCCAACGAACCGACGACCAGCGCGTCGCTGGGATCGCCGTACGGGGTCACCACCCGGACCTCACGCACGTCGGTCAGCGCCTCCAGGTCGTAGAGCCCGCTCCCGCCGATGATCCCGACCTCGACCGCGTCCGATTCGGTTGTCATGCCGCACACTCCATTCCGCTCGCCGTCATAGCGACACCTGCCTTTCTCGCTCGGACGCTACCGGCGCCGTGCGCCGCGCGAAATTCACCGCCGGCGCACCCCACTGCGACGCGGGGCACAGTGCACCGGCCCGAAAGTCGTAGGCGAACGGGCGCACCGGCCCGAATTCCACCGCATTCCCTTTCCCCACTGCCCCTTTCCGGCGGGCTTCCCTAAACTCCACCGCAAGAAAAGCAAGAGAAGCAAGGAGAAAGCACCTCGCGCGGCGAGGGGAGTTCCACTCCCGCCATCCGCAGAAGAGTCCCGGAGGGACGATGCCAGCGAATCCGTTTCTGTGCGGCCGTGACCGTGCTCCGGCGCGAGCGGCCCTGCGCGCCACCGGCCTGTCGACCGAGGACCTGTCCCGGCCGATGATCGGCGTGGCCCACAGCTGGATCGGCACGATGCCGTGCAACCTCAACCACCGCCGCCTGGCGGAGTCCGTGATGCGGGGTGTCCGCGACGCGGGCGGCACCCCGCTGGAGATCAACACCATCGCGATCTCCGACGTGATCACGATGGGGACGGAGGGGATGCGGACCTCCCTCGTCAGCCGGGAGGTGATCGCCGACTCCATCGAACTCGTGGGCCGCGGCCACGCGTTGGACGGTCTGATCACCATCGCGGGGTGCGACAAGACCCTGCCGGCCGCCGCGTTGGCGCACGTCCGCCTCGGACTGCCGGGCCTGGTCCTGTACTCCGGCACGATGCTGCCGGGGCGCTTCCGCGACGCCGAGGTGACGCTCCAGGACGTCTTCGAAGCGGTCGGCCGCAACGCCGCCGGCGAACTGGACGACACCGGGCTCGCCGAACTGGAACGGGCCGCCTGCCCCGGCGCCGGCGCCTGCGCGGGCCACTACACCGCGAACACGATGGCGATGGCCCTGGAGTTCCTCGGCCTGAGCCCGTTCGGCTCCATGGACCCGCCGGCCGCCGACCCGAGGCGGACGGCGGTCTGCGAGGACGCGGGCGCACTGGTCATGCGCATGGTGGAGCAGGACCTGACACCCCAGAAGATCCTCTCCCCGAGCGCGTTCCACAACGCGATCACGGCGGGTACGGCCACCGGCGGGTCCACCAACCTCGTCCTCCACCTCCTGGCCATCGCCCGCGAAGCGGGCATCGCACTCGACCTGACGGACTTCGACGCGATCAGCTCCCGCACCCCGGTCATCGCCGACCTGCGCCCCAGCGGCCGCTTCACCGCGGTGGACCTGGACCGCGCCGGCGGCACCCGTGTGGTGGGCCGCGTGCTGAACGAAGCGGGACTGCTCGACGCGGACGCCCCGACCGTGACGGGACGGACCGTGGCCGAAGAGGTGCGCGAGGCCCGGGAGACCCCGGGCCAGCAGGTCGTCGTGCCGGCCGGGCGCGCCCTGAGCCCGACCGGCGGACTGCTGGTCCTCAAGGGCAACCTCGCGCCCTCGGGCTCGGTGGTCAAGGCGTCCGCCACGATGACGCCGCGCTTGACGGGGCCCGCGGTGGTCTTCGACCGCGAGGAGGACGCGATGGCCGCGGTGCAGGCCGGGCGGATCCGCCGCGGAGACGTCGTGGTGATCCGGTACGAGGGGCCGCGCGGCGGGCCGGGCATGCGGGAGATGCTGGGCGTCACGGCGGCGCTGGTGGGCCGCGGCCTCGGGCCGCACGTGGGACTGGTGACCGACGGCCGCTTCTCCGGAGCGTCCCGGGGACTGATGGCCGGTCACGTCGCACCGGAGGCCGCGGTCGGCGGACCGCTGGCCGCACTGCGCGACGGCGACCAGGTGACCATCGACCTCCGCCGGCGGGAACTGTCGGTGGCGCTGTCCGCGTCCGACCTGGCGGACCGCCTGGCGGCCTGGACCGCGCCGCGCCCCCGTTACGACTCGGGCGTGCTGGGAAAGTACGGGTCGTTGGTGTCCTGCGCGTCGACGGGGGCGGTGACGACGCCGGTGCGTGCCTGACGCCCACGGACCCCTTAAAAGACTCCGACGGATCGATGACGGAAAGACAGGAGAGTGTGCCATGGCGGTGGACCCCACGGGCCGGAGCCTGAAGCAGTTCCTCCAGGCGGACCCCGAGGCCCCGGTGGTGATGCTGAACCTGCTGCGCTTCGCCCCCGGAAGCGGGGAGGAGGGCTACGCGGACTACCTCCGGCACTTCCGGCCGCACGCCGAACGGGTGGGCGCCACCATCCTCTACTACGGCCTGGGCTCCACCCCGGTGGTCGCCGAGCCGGGCCAGGACTGGGACGCGGTGCTGCTGGTGTCCTACCCGTCCCGCAGCGCCTTCTGCGAGATGGTCCGCGACGACGCGTACCAACGCGGTACGCAGCTGCGCACCTCGGCGGTGACCGAGGCGGTGCTGCAACCGACGTCGGACGCCGCCGAACGGGTGTGGGGGAGCGCGACCGCGCACCCCTGAACAGGCCCGTCGCCGCCGTCAGATGCGTCCGTCGTGCCAGCGGGGCCCGCCCTCGGCCCACTCGCGCTCCCACTGCCGGATGCGGCGCGCCCTCAGGTGGTGGCGCACCCCATGGAGGACGCCCCACAGCACGGCGCCCCATCCGACCGCCGTCAGGACGCCCACCAGCGCGGCCGCGACCACGCCACCGGTCGCGTCCAACGGCTCCTGGGTGAGCCGTCCGCTGCCGTCCAGCCACACCGCAACGCCCGATCCCGCCTTGCGCCCGGCCTCGACCTGCGTGACCCCGCGGTGCAGGGTGCTGCGGGCATCGCGCCAGCGGACGGGTGCCCGCACCGTGTCGAGGTTCCCGCCGTCGGAGTAGGGGCGTTCCGTGCGGCCGGGGGCGTCGTCCACCAGAACGGCGGTGGCGGGGTAGCGCTCCAGGCGCTGGTTCCGAAAGGCGTCGTGGGCCGCCCGGCCCGTGACGACACCGACACCGGGGCCGCCGATCACCACCAGCACCAGGACCAGCAGCAGCACCGCGGCCTCCACGACGTCGGACGGGCGCTTGAGCGGATTGTTCCGCCAACGCCACAACACCTTCACCGGGTTCACGGCCGACGCCTCCCCACGCCTGGACTGCGGACCCGCGCCACCCCCGCACGACCGGCCGGCGCCACCGTTCCGCTGCCGCGCCGCCCGACACGCCAACCAGCCGCATGGCCAAGGGGGTTGAGGGCCCGTACGCACATGAGGGGCCAGTGTGCCGTGCGCACCGGCGCGGACGGGGCGAGCGCGCAGAACTGGCCGGTATCCGTCGCGTCGGCCGCGGGGATCCAGTCACCCGGCGGCCGACCGGAGCGCTCGCGCTACCAGCCGCGCCACAGCTGGTACCGGACGGTCGCGACGAGGTAGGCGACGAGGCACGCCAGCCCCGGGAAGAGCGCCATCCCGACGACGGCACTGATCCCGCGGAAGCCGGACTCGGGCCCCGACACGGCGAACGCCACGAAACCCGCAACACCCGGCAGCAGGAGGGCGATCGCCCACGCCCGGCGGACCGCGATGCGCCGCCGCCAGGCGAGGTCCTCGTGGCGCCACCGGATCGCGGGAGCTTCCTCCTGGGCCCGGCGCACCGCCTCGGCACGCCGGCCCACGTGGCGCTCGGCGGGGCCGAGGGCGTCGCTCAGGCGTGCCGACCGACGAGCTCGTCGGCACGCCTGGTGAGGCGTTTGACGGTGCGGCCCTCGGTGGCGCCCGGGGCCGGTTCGACGCGTTCGTCGCGGTCGTAGTAGGCGCCGTTGACGACGTCGGTGGCCGGGTCGCACAGCCGGACGACGTGCGCCGCCCCCCGCGCCGCCGGTTCGCCCTCGACTCCGTAGAGCGACAGCAACCCCGTGGCGCAGACGCCCGGGTGGACGGAGACCGCGGTGACCCGCGGGTCGGCGGCGAAAACGGTGAGTGCGAGCTGGGATTGGGCGTAGGCGGCGAGCCGGGAGTACCGGCGGGACCGTTGCAGGTCGTTCCACTGGAGGGAGGCGGTGCGGTGCAGCGACGAGGAGACGTTGACGACGCGCCCACCGGGGCCGTCGGTGAGCACCGGCTCCAGGAGGCGGGTCAGCAGGTAGTGGGCGAGGAAGTTGACTTGGAAGGCGGTTTCGTAGCCGTCGGCCGTCAGGGTGTGGCGCTCCGGAGCCGCGGTGGCGGCGTTGTTGACCAGGACGTCCAGGCGGGGGTGGTCGGCGAGGACCCGGCGTGCCATCGCCGTCACCTCGTCGAGGCACCCGAAGTCCGCGGACAGCGCGCACAGTCGGCCGGCATCGAGGCCCGTGGCGGCGAGCCGCTCGGTGGCCGCGCGGGCCTCCGCGAGGGTGCGGCCGTGCACGAGGACGGTGGCACCGCGTTCGGCGAGCTGCCTGGCGGTCTCGTGACCGATGCCGGAGGTGGCACCGGTCACCAGGACGGTGAGGGAGGAAAGGTCGAAGGTGGACATGATCCATCCGCAGGAAGAGGGAAGGGGGCGAGTGCGCCGCATCCGCGGCCCGGGGCAACGGCGACGGGCGCACGAGGGAGCGGGGCGCCTGATGTGGTCAGCGCGCCCCGTCGGAATGCGGAGAGCCCTCAGCGCGAGGCGGAACTCTCCGTGCAGCGCGGCGCACGACACGGGGCCGCCGGATGAGGCGGACGGTCGAGAAGGAGCCAGGCGCTGTTCACAGGAGCCATCCCAGCCCGCCCGGCACCTGCGGTGCAAGGCGGCCGCGCTCCTTTTGTTACGTCCCTGATGAGCCGGGTTCCCCAGACGTCCTCCCCGCCCCCGGGGCTTCAGCTCGCGGGTGTGCGGCGGTCGCGGACGGCGGCCAGCACCGTCCCGGCGGTCCCGGCGAGCAGCGGCACCACCATGGCCGCGAACAGCCAGCCGGACACGTGCGGGTCGGCCGTGGAACGCCACAGCACCGCGCAGCCGACCAGGAGCGAGAGGCCCGTGCAGGCGTTGAGCACCAGCAACGCCCGGGCGGTGCGCAGCGCCGAGGCGCGGGTGCGGGGTCGGTTGAGGGAAGAGCGCACCAGTCCGTTGCCGAACGCTGCCGCGTCCTTGGGCAGTTCGGCCTCCGGTGTCACGCGCAGCATCAGCTCGGCGCAGGCGGTCAGCAGCACGGTCGCTCCGAGGTGCACGAAGACCAGCGCGAACGCGCTGCCGATCGTCGGTTCGGTCCAGGCGTCCACGCCGTCGATGCCGATGTGCCGGGGGATCCGGTCCGGAAGGTGGGGGTAGCGCAGGACGCCCCAGACGAGGAGTGCGGCGAGCAGTGCGACGTTGGGAAGCAGCCACCGGCGGATCGGACGTGAGAAGACCATGGGGTCGATTGTCCGCCGTCGGCGCGTTCGCCGCAGGGGATGGCGCGCGTCCGGTCGCGCGCGGGTGCCTGGTGCGCTCGTCGCTTCAGTGGTCCACCGTGTGGGCCTCTGTCCGGGTGGGGGTTCGGCGTGGTGCGCGCGAGCCGCGGGCGAGGTGGTGCTGGAGGCGGGCGTGGCGGAACTGGTAGACCGCGCCGGCCTGGCGGAGCACGCCCCGTCGGTAGGCGTCTTCGAGGAAGGCGACGACGGACCAGGGGAGCCGGCCGGTCAGCGGCAGCCAGATCCGGGAGAAGACCGTCCACTGGCCCCAGGAGGTCAGGCTGAACGCGTAGCCGAGGGCGCCGCCGAGCCCGCTGATGACGCCCAGTTTGAGTGCGGCCGTGAGGTTCCAGACGAGCGGCCCCAGGACCGCCGACGCGGGGTAGACCACCGCCATGGATCCGAAGCCGACGAGCACGCCGAAGGCCGGTGACCAGAGAAGGAGTTGGGTGGCGACGGTACGGCCGTTCGTCCGCAGCAGGCTGATCGGATTGACGGCGGTGCGGATGTCCAGAGGCGTTTCGAAGAGGGTGAGCAGGCCGAGGGCGGGGCCGGCCGCCAGGGCGAACATCAGGCCGTAGATGACGCCGTCGCCGACGCTGCCGGCCACGACGTCCGGGAGCCCGACGTGGGCGACGGCGCCGTTCAGAATCCCGCGCACGAAGCCGTAGCCGACGCCGAAGACCAGGCCGCAGAGCCCCCCGATCGCCAGGCGCCGGAGGGGATTTCGGCCGGTTCTCCGCTCCCCGCTGCGGAGCTTCATGCGGACGACGGACGGCTCCACGGCGGTGTCCTTGGCCGCGACCAGGAACCAGTACGCGATCCCGAACAGGAGCCCCGTGAGGAGCCCCGCCACCAGCCCGTCCAGGAGTTGGTACGCCAAGGAGTCGAAGAGGGTGCCGACGACGCCGTCGACGAGCGCGATGGTCAGGCCGATCACCAGCGCGGTGACCAGCGTGCGCGTGGTGCGGCGCATCCCGTGGCCCAGGCGCCACCACTCCAGGTCGGGGGTGTCGAGCCGGTTCAGGTGCTGGGCGAGGTAGCCGAGCCAGTGCCGGGCGCGCTCCGGGTCCCAGGCGCGGAGCGGCCCACTGCCGGGGCGGTGTTCGGGGCGGGGGCGGTAGGCGGTCGTGACGAAGTTGTCGAGGAGGTGGTCCTCCAGTTCCTCGGGGGTGGCGAAGTGGCGGGTGTCCAGCAGCGCGGCCGGGTCGCCGTCGGGGGTGTCGCTGTAGACGGCGCGGGCGAGGGTGACCATCAGCGGAGTGGTCAGCACCGCGGCGAGGTTGGTGCCGGCCCGGCTGCGCGGCCGCTCGCGCAGTGCGTGCAGCACGGGTTCCCAGCCGGTCGCCGAGCGGCCGCGGGCCTTGCGGGCGGTGCGCGGCAGGTACGCGGCCAGGTCGTCGAGGGTGAGATCGGTGAGTTCGACCGCGGCGGCGGAGGTGAGGACGTCGGTCTCGGCCACTGCGGCGGCGTACTCGGACGGCCGGCTCGTCAGGAGCAGCGGCAGCGTCGTGGCGTTGAGGGCCTCCAGTGCGGGGCGGCGCAGGCCGTCGGCGATCTCGTCGAAGCCGTCCAGCACGGGGAGGATCCGGCCGGTCTCGACGAGCCCCTCGGCGAGGTTCGTCCCCCCGGGCCCGGGGGCGGCGAGGCCGGGGTGATCGCGCCGGAGTTGCGCGGCGAGCCAGTCCCGGAGCGTGATGGCGGTCGGGTCCCACGAGCCGATGCTGAAGATCACCGGCACGGCGTCGGCGCGGCCCCTGGCCTTCAGGTGGTCCAGGACGAACCGGACGGTGAGGATCGTCTTGCCGGAGCCCGAGCGGCCCAGCACCACCAGTCGCCCGGACGGGATCCGCCGGTACACGTCCACGATCGCGTCGAGTTGCCCGCCCAGTTCCAGGGGGGCGTGGGCCTCCCCAGGGGGCAGGCGGCGGATGTTGGCCCAGTGGTCGGTCAGTTCCTCGGCGACCGGCCGCCAGCGCACCGGCAGCGGATAGGGGTCGTGGACCTGCCGCTGTTCCTCCTCGCGTCGCCAGCGGGCGGCCACCGTCTGCGCGACCTGGTCGGCGACGTCGGCCAGGACCTCGTGCAGCGGCGACCGTGGCGGATCGCTCGGCGTCGGCTCGGGGGTGGCGGGAACGGCGGGTGGAACGGGCGGTTCCGCCGGACTCCCGGCGTCCGGACCGGTGCCCTCTCGACCCATGCTGTTCGGACCCGTGCCGTCCGGATCCGTGCTGTCCGGGGTCCGCAGGACGGCGGTCGACAGGAGTCGTTCGCGTTCCTCGGGACGCAGCCCGAGCGCGTCGGCCAGCAGCCGCACGGTGGTCACCCGTGGGTCGGCGCGTTCGCCGGTCTCCAGTCCGCGGATGGTGCGGACGCCCACTCCGGCGCGTTCCGCCAGGGCTTCCTGCGTCAGGTTCGCCTCCCGTCGCAGCCTCTTCAACAGCGCACTGAACTCACTGGTCACGGGTCTCGGCCTTCCCCCGGCATGTCGATATCCCCAGGTGAGGGACTCTAGCGCGGCCACCGGCCGGATACGGCCGGTCTGTCGGCCTGTTCGTTCAACCGCCCCGGGAGCAGCGTCGTCGGCAACTGCCCGACCGCCTCAGCTCAGGAGAGCCCGCAATGCCGACCACCGCGGCCCTCGACCGCCCGACCGCCACCGAACTCACCCGCCAGGAGTGCGAGGTGCTCCGTGCGGTCGGCTGCGGCCTGACCGACGGCGAGGTCGCCGGTGCCCTCGCCCTGACCGAGCCCGCGGTCGACGTCCACCTCCGCCGGATCCTCGCCAAGCTGGAACTGCGCGACCGGGCCGCCGCCATCGTCCACGCCTTCGACTGCGGGCTGGTCGTCCCGGGACGGGGCCCCCGCGTGGCGGCCCGCCCCGTGCCGCGGGCCACCGTCCGCCGGGCGCCGGAACGACGGGTGCGGATCTCCGTGCTCGGGCCGCTGCGCGCGTGGTACGACGGGCAGCCCGTGGACCTGGGGCATCTGCGCCAGCAGGCCGTGCTGGCGGCGTTGGCGCTGTGCCGGGACCGGACGGTCAGCAAGGACGAACTGCTCGACGGGATCTGGGGGATGGAGCCGCCGCTCACGAAGGTCGTGCCGGTGTACATCTACCGCCTCCGCAAGGTCCTGCAGACCGGGAACGGCACGGAGTCGGTGATCCGGCACGACCGGTGCGGCTACCGGTTGGTCCCCGGCGCGGTCGAGGTGGACGAGGCGCGGATGGAGGAACTGGTCACCGCCGCCGGCGCGGCCGAGCGGGCCGGCGAAGTGGCCGAGGCGGTCCGCGTCCACGCCCAGGCGCTGGGCCTGTTCGGCAGCGAGCCGCTCGCCGGGCTCCCGGGCCCGTTCGCGGAGCTGGAGCGGCTGCGGCTCGCCGAGCGCCGGACCGGGCTGCTGCTGCGCAAGCTGGACCTGCAACTGCGGCTGGGCCGGCACGCGGAGACGGTCGGCGAGCTGTGGGCGCTGGCCACGGCCCAGCCGTTGGACGAACCGGTCGCCGCGCTGCTGATGCGCGCGCTGTGTCTCAGCGGCCGGCAGGCCGACGCGCTGTCCGTGTTCGAGCGCACCCGCCGCAGGTTGGCCGACGAGTTGGGGGTGTCGCCCAGCCGGCTGTTGCGGCGGACGCACCAGACGATCATGCGCGGGTGCGATGCCGGCCTCGCTCCGACCGCGCCATGACCGCAGCGACGCCGCGCGCCCGCGGAGCGGAGCTGCTGCTGGCGCGGATCTCCGCGGCGGCCGGCCGCGCCCGCCTCGGCAGACGACGGGCCACCTACCCGGTGACCGCCCACCGCCCCCGCGCGCGCAGGGGCCCGTTCCGAGCGATCCGGCTGCTGGCGCACCTCGCCCCGGGCGGCGGCTCCACCGCGTCGAGGGCGAGCCCGAACGCGCGACTGGACCTGTACGAGCACGGGGCGACCGTTGCCCTGAACGGCCGGATCCACGTCGTCCGTTACGACACCACCTCGATGTTCCGGCACCGCACCCGGTCGCGCGGATCCGCCCCTTCCGGTGGCTCCGTCCGCCACACGCTCACCGACGTCGACTTCCGGTACCTGGTGCTGCGCGGCGGTCCGGACGGCGGTGATCCGCTGCCCTGGGAGGCGGAGCTCCAACGGGCCGTCACCCGGGCCCAGTTACCCGGCGCCCTGGCCGCGCTCCGACGGGGCGAACGCCTCTCCTTCGGAGACGTCTGGCTGACCGGGGAGCAGATCGGCTCCGGCGGGCGTCGCACGCCATGGTCACGGGTGCAGCGGATCGGCGTGCAGGAGGGGGTCCTCGTGGTCACCACCGGTGGTGCGGAGCACCGGTGCGGGCCGGTGTCCAGGATCCCCAACCCCTTCGTGTTCTGGGCGCTCGTCGAACGCCATCGCACCGACGGCGCCCGCTGACCACCGGGGGCCCGGCACCGTCCGCTGCGTCGGTGCCGCGTCCCCCGGGTTTCATCCCCATTCCAACGACGGCGGCTAACGTCGTTCCCTCATGGACGACTTGTCCCGTCCCAGCTCAAGGAGAATCCGAGCGATGACCCTGCGCGCCCGATGGAAGGCGGCGATCGGTACGGTCGGCGCAACGGCCATGGTGGCCCTCACCGCCGCCATGCCCGTCGCCCACGCCGCTCCGGTGCACCACTACTACCTGGAGATCGGCGGTACGGGCTCGGCGGCGCCCGCGCCCGCCTGCACCTCGACCTTCGCGTTCGCCAACAAGCACCTCAACGGCGGCATCCCGGTGCCGGTCTGCTACCCGGCGAGCGCCGGCCCCTGGCTCAACGGCCACAACGCCCCGGACATCGGCGCCCCCAGCTACGACGCCAGCGTCCAGGAGGGGTACCGCAACCTGCTGGCCGCCGCCGAGCAGACCTACCACCGCGATCCGCACGCCCGCTTCACGATCGTGGGGTACTCCCAGGGCGCCCAGGCGGCCGACCAGGTGCTCCGGACGATCGCCGACGGCCGCACCGAGATACCCCGCTCCCAGGTGAACGGCATGCTCTACGCCGACCCCATGCAGCCCGGCACCGGCGTCTGGGCGCGTGTTCCGCAGGGGTGGAGCGCCCTGGGGTTCACGTCCACGGGGGCCGCCCCGGCGAAGTACGACGGCGTGCCGGTGCGGCGCTTCTGCATCCGCACCGACCTGGCGTGCGACGCCACCTCGATCCAGTCCGTGCCCGGATTCCTGAACCAGCACCCCAAGTACTGGCAGGACGGCAACGTCATGACGCAGACCATCGGCCACGACGGCGGTGACGGCATCACCTGGTACGACGCCCAGTAGGTCGTCGGCCCCAGTGCTGCGGGGCAGCCGCCGAGCCGTCCTGACCGGTCCGGCGACCGCCCCGCAGCCCGGCACCGGGCACGCAGGTCCGCTCAGGTGCGGTAGGCGTAGTACGCGGCGCTCGGGTACGACGCGATGAGGCTGGCCACCGACCTGTTGTAGGTGTCGGTGGAGTGGTAGGTGAGGTACGGCACGCCCTGCCGGCTGCGGCTGGTGACGATCATGGAGTGGTCCTTGGACCCGTCCCGGTCGAAGTCCAGCTGGAGCACGTCCCCGACGTCCATTTGGTAGACGTTGGCGAGGCTGGTGGCCCGCTTGGAGGACAGGGCGAACCAGGAGAACTCGTTCACGCCGACGAAGGAGTCCGACTGGATCTCGGCGTTGCCGAACCACTTGTGGAAGTCCGTCGTGTAGCCGGGGACGTGCTGCCAACCGCCCGCCTTCAGGGCCTGGCTGACGAAGTTGGTGCAGTCCCCACCGGCGCCGGCGTCACTGAAGTCGGGGTAGTCGGGGTTGTACCGGCTCCAGTACTTCGTCGCGTAGGCCGCCATGGCGGCGTAGTCGTATCCGGTGGCGCTGAAGTTCTTCGGGTTGGCCGGCGCGGGCCGCGTGGTGGCCGAGCGGGTGGCCGAGGGCGGGTCGTCGGAGGTGGCGGGCGCGGCGACGGCGGGCCTGGCCACCTGGTTCACCGCGAGGTAGCCGTCGTCGGTGTCGCGGACGTCGGTCAGTTGCCAGGCATTGTTGCGGTCGGCCTGGAAGGTCAGCCGGTGGTGGGCCTGGAAGCCGGTGGTCGCGGGCCGGCCGGCCTCGGCCTTCTCGTACGTCAGGGACGTGGTCTCGGTGACGTCGACCGTGGCCCGCCGTCCCGTCAGCGCGGCGCCGTCGAGGGCGACTTCGGTGTGGGCTCCGCTGTACTTCTCACCGAGTTGCGCCAGCCGGGACTTGCGGGCGCGCAGGGCGTCGAGCGTGGCGCCCTCTTCGCGGGCCTGCGCCGCGGACAGTCGCACCGTCCCGGTGAAGCCGGACGCCCGACGCGGGTGCGACTGCTGCGGTCCGCTGCCGGCGCCGTCCACCAGGGACTGCGTGCGATCGGCGAAGACCGCATCGGCCAGCCGCTGGAAAGTGGCCCTGGTGGCCTGGTCCACGGTCGGGCCGTCGGCGACCGCCGCGCCGGCGGTTCCGCTGGGCAGCACGACCCCGGCGGTCAGCGAGGCTGCCGCCACCGCGAGCACGGTGGCGCGGTTCCGCCCGCGGCCTGTTCTTCTCGATGTCAACGGTGTTCCCCTCTACGCCGGCACACGGACCGGGCGAGCGCATTTTCGCATGAGATGTGTGCGTGATGTGAAGGGGTACGCACAATTACAGCCAGGTTGCCTCCGGGGTCACTTGACGACCGTGGACCAGTCCGGCGCCTGCGCCGGATCCAGCCCGCGCAGCCGTTGCAGCGTCTCGGGCCGCTGCACGTCGAGCCAGTCGGCGAGCTCCTTGAAGGACACGCACTTGACGCCCTTCTTGGTGCAGGTCTTCTTGATCACCTGGTCGATGGCCTTCATGTAGATGCTGCCGTTCCAGTCCTCGAAGTGGTTGCCGATGAACAGCGGCGCCCTGCTGCCGTAGTAGACGCGGTCGAAGCCCGCCAGGTAGGAGTCGACGGTCTGCTGCTCCCAGGTGGCGTACTTGGCCGGATCACCCTTGGTCTCGCCCTTGGACTGGTTGTAGAGGAAGTTGAAGTCCATCGACAGGCCCTGGTAGTTGCCGCCGGGGTACGGCAGCATCTGGAGCGGGAAGTCCCAGACGCCGTCCTTCTTGGTCGGCCATATCTGGAAGTCGCCCGGGGAACTGGCGTCGTAGCGCCAGCCGTAGCTCTTCATGGCCTTGAGCAGGTTCGGTTGCCCCTCCAGGCAGGGGGCGCGCCCGCCGGTCACCTCCTTGCGGAAGTCGAAGGGCAGGGTGGGAACGTCGCGGAAGCCGGTGTTCGTCCGCCACTTCTCCACGAAGTCGTAGAACTGGTCGATCTCGCTCTTCCACTCCGCCACGCTCCAGTCGCCACCCCCCTTGGCGCCGCAGAAGTGGCCGTTGAAGTGGGTGCCGATCTCGTTGCCGTCCTCGTAGGCCGCGGAGAGTTGGGTCAGGGTGGTGCGGATGTGCTCGTCCGTGGGGTAGCTGATCGCGGCGGAGCCCACCGGGTGCTGGGGCGGGTGGTAGAGGTCCTGCTTGCTCTTGGGCAACAGGTAGATGCCGGTGAGGAAGAAGGTCATGTGGGCGTCGTAGTCCTTGGCCAGCTCGCGGTAGTGCGAGAAGAGCCGCTCCTCGCCCTCCAGCGCACCGTCCCAGGAGAAGACGACGAACTGCGGCGGCTGCTCGCCGGGCTTGAGGGGCTTTGCCGCCAACTGCTTCTTCTGCGGCCCGGTGTAGGAGGTCGAGCCGTCCCCGAGGACCTTGGTCCTGCCGTCCCAGGCCGGCTCCTTGGGGGGCTTCGCCGGTCCCCGGTCGGCCGAGGCGCCCTTGGTGCCGGAGGACGCCTGGGCGTCGCCGTTGGCCTGGTCGAGCACCAGGTACCCCGCGACGGCCGAGCAGACGACGAGGACGGCGGACGCGAGGACCGCGGAGCGGGTGCGGAGGGTGCGGTGGGGTGCGCGCGCCTTGCGGCGGCGGCCTGGAGTCGACTTCATTCGGGGCCCAAATCTGCGGAGGGAGGTTCCGGTCCGGATGCGGTACGGGTACGGGTGCGGGCGGTCCGCCGGTCAGCGCAGGGGGCTCGCGGCGCCCGCCCAGATGGCGTACGGAACGCTGTCGGCGGCGGTTCCGGCGAGCCCGCCGAGCGGCAGCGGTTCGAGGCTCTTGGCCAGGTCCATGCGGTAGACGACCACGGCCGTCGAGACGGCGCGGGCCGTGCCGACGTACCAGGCGGCGGTGTCGTCGGCGGTGCTGCCGGCCTTGCCGGACACCGCGGCCGATGCGGGAGCGGCGCCCGGGTGGGCGGAGCGGAACGCGTCCGTGAGCGCCCGCGTCACCTCCCCGGCCACCGAGGCGGTGACCGCGCGGCGCGTCTCGGGGGCGTCCATCCGCACGGTCTCGCCGTTCCGGGTGACGTGGTGCACGGAGTAGGGCTCGACGTGCGCTCCCGCCGCGGCGAAGGTCGCGTAGCCGCTGGCCATCCGGATCGCGCTCGGCGTGGAACTGCCCAGGGACAGGCCGGGGACCTGGGGCCCCATGCTGCCGGGCAGCAGTCCGGCCGCCTGGGCCGTCTGCTTGACCTTGTCCAGGCCGGTGTCCATGCCCAGCTGCATGAAGGGCGTGTTCACCGACGAGGCGAGCGCCTTGCGGAGCGTGATCGGGCCCCACGACCTGCGGTCGTCGTTGTGGGCGGCGACCTTCTTGCCGCTGCGGTCCCAGTAGGGGCCCTCCGGCGTGCTGACGGGCACGCCGTCGTCGCCGTCGTAGCGGGACTGCGCGCTGACCTTCTCCCGGGGCGCGTCCCGCCGCTTGACGACGCCGTGTTCGAGCCCGGCCGCGTAGACGAACGGCAGGAAGGCCGAACCGGCCGGTACGGTCGCGGCGTTGGACTCGTTGTAGCCCTGCTTGCGGTGGTCGGGGCCGCCGTAGACGGCGAGGACGCGGCCGTCCGTGGCCACCGAGGCGATGCCGTAGTGGGCGGCTGCGGCCCCGCCCGGGTCGGTCTGCCGGGCCTTCTTGCGCGCCGCGGCCACCAGGCCGTCGAGCGCCGCCTCCCGTTTGCGGTCGAAGGTGGTGTAGATCTGGTAGCCGCCCAGGTCGAAGTCCCTGGCCGGAACGTGCCCGGCCTTCTGGGCGTACTGGGCGGCGAGTTCGACGAGGTAGTCGCTCTGCTGGCCGGTGTCGTACAGCGGGTTCTGCTTGAGCGGCTCGGGGAAGGCCCGGTACGTGGCCCGCTCGGCCGGCGACAGCTTGCCGATCCGCACCATCCGGTCCAGGATCCACTTCCAGCGCTCCACCGCCCGCTGGTGGTTGGCGGCGCTCAGCGTGGGGTCGTACAGCCCGGCGCCCTTGAGCAGCGAGGCGAGGAACGCCGCCTGGCTCACGTCGAGTTCGCTGACGTCCTTGCCGTAGTAGGCCTGGGCGGCGCGCTGGATGCCGTAGGTGCCGCGGCCGAACCAGCTGGTGTTGAGGTACCCCTCCAGGATCGCGTCCTTGCTCATCCGGTTGTCCAGCTTGAGGGCGATCATCGCCTCGGTGAACTTGCGGCTGAGGGTCTGGTCCTGGTTCAGGTAGACGTTCTTGACGTACTGCTGGGTGATGGTCGAGCCGCCCTGGGTGTCGCCCCGGCCGAGCGTGCGCCACAGGGCGCGGCTGAGGCCCTTCACCGAGACGCCGGGATCCTCGTAGAAGCTCTCGTTCTCGGCCGCCAGCACGGCCCAACGGACGTCCCCGGGTATCTCCTTCAGCGGCATCGCCTGCCGCTGGACCCAGCCGGTACGGGCCATCGGCGTGCCGTCGGACCAGAAGTACACGTTGTCCTGCTGGGTCGCGTAGGTGTTCAGGTCCTTGGGTATGTCGGTGGCGGCGTAGGCGATGACCAGGAACAGTCCGGTCAGCCCGACGGCCGTCGACGCGATGCCCAGCCACTGCCGCCAGGAGGGCGCCCAGCGACGCCAACCGGCGCGGCCCGGGCGCGGATAGCGTGGCCTGATCCGGCGGGCGAACGGCGCCAGGCGCGCGACGAGGGCACCCAGTGGCGCGTCGCCGCGCATGCGGGCCGAGGACGACCGGGCGGCCCGACGTCGGCCGGCCCGCCCGCCGGACGGCCCTGACCGCGGAGCCGGCGCGGCCCCGTCGGTCGCTGCGGGCGGCGGCATCCTCAGTTGCAACGTGTACTCGGGGTCCGCGGGCGTCGTGTCCCGGACGCCGTCTCCCGCGCCGGTCAAGGGCTCCCGCGGCGTCCCCCGCCGACGGCCCGACGGCCCGCGGGTCTCATCCGGCCCGCCAGGCCCCCGCCCAGTCGCTGTCACTGCGTCTTCCCTCCGCGCTGCGCGAGTGACCCGCCCGGGGCGCCGCAGTCGCCGCAGACGCAACTGCCATCACCCCACCCCCTCCAGCCACGCCGCGGCCTTCACTACTCATACAAATCTATCAGTGACCTTTTCGAAATCTCCACGCAAGGCTCGAACATGGAAGCAATTCGGACAGGGCCCGGCGACTGTTGACCTCGCCGCCGCACCCGCGCCCGGCGGGCAGTTCACTCACTGCCAACACACCTGTGCACCCGTTGCTCACGACAATCCCGGGCGGCTGCGGGAACGTTGGCGTGCGCAGGAACGACGCACCAAAGCGTTCGCACCTGCACAGGGGGAGGTTCAGCGAGGGAGACGCGTGACGGCCGCGAGCGGGTCCCTCTCATCGAGGCCGACCGCGTCCGGGGCCGGCTCCCGCGGCCCCGGCGAGCACCCGCACCGAAGCCCCTCCGGGTGGCTGGTCCGCACGCACTCGCACCCCCGCTCCGCACGGACAGTTCAGGATCAGACGAGGAGAACGTCATGAAGCTCAGGAATCGTCTCTCGGCCTTGGCCGCCACGACGGCGTTGCTAGCCGGTTTGGGGGCCACGACCGGTGCCACTGCCGCCCAGGCCGCGAGTCCCTGCGACCGTCCCGCGGTCACCAACAACTCCAGTGCGTACGGGTACTTCCTCGGGGACTACCGCCTGAAGACCGCGCCCGCAGCGGAGTGCGGCACCGTCGTGACCGTGGCGGCGGGTACCAAGTTCTACACGTGGTGCTACGTCACGAACTACTACGGCAACAGGTGGGTCTACGGGAGAGTCGAGGGGACCGAAATCAAGGGGTGGGAGTCCGGGGACAACGTGTCCTGGGCCAGTGGGACGCTCAACCACTGCTGAGGCAACTCGTCCACGCGCCCTGCCGCTGAGGGGGGCCACCGTTCCCGCCTAGCGGTGGTGGGCCCGTGGGCACGGGCCCACGGGCACGGACCCGCGGTGTGGACTTCGCCGCCCCGCCGGCGCGGCGAAGTCCGTCGCCGGGCGTTCGGATCCGACGGTCCGCCGTCGGATCCGGCCCCGCGCACGGCCCGTCAGAAGTGCCGGGTCAGCCAGTCCAGCAGGAGGGCGTTGGTGCCTTCCGGGTCTTCGAGCTGGGTCCAGTGACCGGTGTCGATCATCCGGCGCTCGAACTCCGCGAAGTACCGGAGCAGGTCGTCGGTGAGCATCGGGTGGCAGATCGGGTCGTGGCGGGCCGCGATGAGCAGGGCCGGCACGTCGACCTTGGGGACGTCGCCGTCGGGGAACAGCGCGGTCTGCACCTCCCAGTTGCGCAGGATGCTGTGGTACCAGCTCAGTCCGCCGCCGAAGCCCGTGCGGGCGTAGGCGTCGGCGTAGTAGCGCAACTCCGCCGGATCCAGGAGGACTTCGCCGGGCCAGGTCGACTCGTCGTCCCAGAGCCGGTGGATGTAGGCCATGCTGTCCGGATCGTGGCGGCCGGTGCGGGACAGGTTGGTGCCGGAGCCGGTGTCCCGCCGCAGGAAGAAGCGGAAGGCGCGCTCGGGATCCTCGTCGAGTTTCTGCTCGCACTCCCGGGTCTGGAAGTGCGCCACGTAGTTCCGCGGGCCGTAGAGCTGCGCGTACCGTTCCACGGGGTTCTCGCGGGAGTGGCCGAAGGGCGTGTTGAGCGTGATCACGCCGGCCACCGCGTCCGGCTGGAGGTGGGGCATCATCCAGGAGACCATCCCGCCGAAGTCGTGGCCGACGACCACGGCCTTCTCGTAGCCGGCGTCGGCGATCAGACCGGCGACGTCGGCCGTGGTCTCCGCGATGCTGTAGGCCCGGCGGTCCGCCGGGCCGCTCGACCGGCCGTAGCCCCGCATGTCGGGCGCCAGCACGTGGAAGCCCGCGTCGGCGAGCGGACGCAGCTGCCTGCGCCACGACGCGGCGAGTTCCGGGAAGCCGTGGCAGAGCACGACGCACACGTCCTTGGTCCGGCGCTCCGGCTTCGCCTCGAAGACGGCGAGGCGCACGCCGTTCGTGGCGACGGAGCGTGGTTCTGGCAGCACGGGTGTCCCCCTCGGGAGCGGCGACATCATGTCGAGCGAACGATTGGAGCGGTCGATTGGAGCGGTCGATCCAGAGGGTGCGCCGGGCCGCAGGCCCCGACGGCGCAGTCGACTAGGCTGCGGCGCATGGCCTCCACCTCTCACAACCGGCAGGGCGACGCCACCCGGCAGCGGCTGATCAAGGCCGCGGAGCGCCTGTTCGCCGCCCACGGTGTGGATGCGGTGTCGGTCCGGGCGGTCAACGCCGCGGCCGGGCAGGGGCCCGCTTCGGTGCACTACCACTTCGGCTCCAAGGAGAACTTGGTGGCCGCGGTGCTGCTCGGTGTCGGGGCCGCGGTGCGCGATCAGATCGCCGGCAACGTGGCGGCGCTCGCCGCGCGGCGGACGGCCCCCACTGCGGCGGAAGTGGTGCGCGCCCTGACCGATCCCTATCTGGCCCTCCTCCTCAAACACCGGGTGCGCGGCATGCGCTGGGTGAAGATCGTGGTGCAGATCTCGCGGGCGGGCCGGCCGGCCATCGACTCCACCGGTCAGGACGCCGTCGCAGCGGGTCTGCGCGCGCAGGTGCAGCGCGCCTTCCCCGACTGCGCCGCCGAACGGATCGAGTTGCGCTGGCCGATCGTGGTGATGGGATTCCTCCAGACGTTGAGCCAGGCCGACGACCTCGCGACGCGGGGCAGCCGGCTCGGCCGCGACGAGTTGGTCGCGTTCTACGAGGACCTGGTGGACTTCGTCATCGGTGGCGCGGAGCGCATGTTGGGGTGACGGCCCGTCAGCCGTCATCGCATGTCGAGTTGACCGGCCGCCAGTCGCCAGTCGCCAGTCGTCAGCTGTCGGCCGTCCTCGCATGGTGAGATGCCAGGCCGCCGGCCGTGCGCCGCGGCAGCACCATGATCTTCACGTGTGCCTCGGGGTCCCGCAGGGCGGCGAAGGCGTCCGCGACGCCTTCGAGTCCCACCCGACCGGTGATGAGCGCGTCCGCGTCGATCTCGCCGTCGGCCAGGCGCTGTAGCACGATCTCGTAGGCGCGATCGGTGGGGCCCTGGCCGAAGTTGACCGTGATCCGCCGGAGTTGGCCGACCACCGGAATGATGGTCTCGTCGGCGAACGGTGCGGCCAGGACCTGGATGCGCGAGTCGTGCGGCAGCTGGTGCAGCAGGGCGTTGAGCATGCCGGCCCGGCCGCTGCACTCGTAGGCGATGAGGGTGCCGTCGCCGGCCGCGCCGTCCGCCACCAGCGCGTTCCACAGCGCGACGGGGTCCTGCCGGGTCGGGTCTACGACATGGTCGGCGCCCATCTCGGCGGCGAGCTCGCGCCGCTTGGGCGACGGCTCGGAGGCGATCACGGTGCGTGCTCCGCGGGCCTTGGCCGCGATGATCGCGCCCAGTCCGATCGTGCCGCAGCCGATGACCAGGGCCGAGTCCGTCGGGGTGAGGCCGGAGCGTTGGACGTGCATCTCGCCGACGTGGAGGGGCTCAGCCAGCGCCGCGTGTTCCAGGGAGAGGCCCTCGGGAACGTGGCGGGCCCACCCGCCGTCGACCGTGATGTACTCGCCGAACGCGCCGTGATAGGCGTTCGAGTACCCGATGATCTTGGGGATTCCGGTCGAGGTGTCGGTCGCGATGCCGAGGCCCGCCACCCGGTCCCCGACGGCGAAGTCAGTGACCTCGACGCCGGTCTCCGCGACCGTTCCCGCGAACTCGTGCCCCAGGACCACCGGGCGCCGCGGGTCGAACTGGGCGAGAGGGTAGTCGGCGCCCTCGACCACCTCGACGAACCGGCACGGGTCCTTCGACACCGTCAGGTCGCTGCCGCAGATGCCGCACGCGGCCACCGCGATGCGCAGTTGCCGCGGGCCGAGCGGCGGCAGTTCGGGTACGTCGGTGAGGGTGAAGGCCCCGTCCAGGTACTGCACTGCGCGCATGCTTCAGGCTCCCGTCCCGGCCGATTCGCCGTAGTAGTCGGTGTGTGCCTTGGTGAGCGCCCCGACCAGCCGGCCGATCAGCTGCTCGCGGTGGTCCTCGGCGAACTGGAGACTGGCCTGCCGGTTGCGGTTGCGGCCGCGGAAGTGCGGGACGACCTCGGACGCGAACAGTTCGTAACTGCGCTTGGTGTCCTCCCAGTTGGCCATGTCCACGTGCAGGATCAGCAGCGTGCCGAAGCCGCCGGTCTTCTCGATCAGCCGCTGGATCTGGGCGATCGCCTGGTCCGGGGTGCCGATGACGGCCTGGCCGAACTCCCCGAGGGAGTCATTGCGCCAGTGGTCGATCACGCCCCGAGGGGTCCGGCCCCACTCCGGGTGGCGGCCGTTCTGCCGGTTGGCGTACGCGGCCATGGCCTGGATGCGGCGGCTGACCGCCCGCTCCGCCTCGGCCTGGGTCTCGGCCAGGAACATCGGGGTGACCAGGCGCCACCGTGCCCGGTCGGCGACGTGCCTGTGCTCGGCGGACACCTTCTCGTAGATCTCCCAGTTCCGGTCGAGCGCGTCGAAGCCCGACGGGGAACTCGCGGCCAGCGACAGCAGCGACAGGCCGTTCCGGCCGGCGAGGACCGATCCGTTCGGGGAGACCGTGGAGGCGGCCACGACCTCGATGCCCGCCGGATCGTAGGTCGGCAGTTGGGCGCGGGCGTCGCGGAGGGTGAACCAGTCGGTCTCCATCGTCACCACCTCGCCGCGCAGCAGCGGCAACACGGCGTCGAGCGCCTCGCCCTGCATCCGCCGCTGGTCGGCGGGGTCGATCCCCATCATGTGGGCGTCCAGCGGGATCTTGCCCGGGCCGGTGCCGAGGACGACCCGGCCTCGGGTCTGCAGGTCCAGCTGCGTGATGCGGTCGACGGTGACCAACGGGTGGTGGTACGGCAGCGAGACGACGCCGGTGCCGAACCGGATGCGGGAGGTGCGCTCGGCGGCGGCCGCGATGAACTGGTCGGGGGCGGGAACGATCTCGGCGCCGGTGGAATGGTGCTCGCCGATCCAGGCTTCCTCGAAGCCCAGGTGGTCGAGGTGTGCCATCAGATCGAGATCGCGCCGCAGTTGCAGCGCCGGATCGGCGTCCAGCGGGTGGAACGGGGCCAGGAACGCCCCGAACCTCAATGAGTCGGCCTTCCACATGATGTGACGTCTCCTCAGTTGACGCGATCGACGCGATCGGGGGAGCACCTGGACGAGCGCCTCGTTGTCTATCACACATTTCAATCACTTGATAGAACTCCTGCCGCGGGACCGGCCCCTCCCAAGTGCCGGCG
Source organism: Streptomyces lunalinharesii (assembly GCF_039532155.1). Taxonomy (NCBI): domain Bacteria; kingdom Bacillati; phylum Actinomycetota; class Actinomycetes; order Kitasatosporales; family Streptomycetaceae; genus Streptomyces; species Streptomyces lunalinharesii. The sequence continues at coordinate 13,943 of NZ_BAAARK010000038.1, read as the reverse complement.
CACGCCCGGTGCTTGGGCCCTTGGGTCCGGCCCCGCCCCTCCGTCGGCCCCTCCGCCCACCCCTCCGTCCGCCCCTTCCTCGCGGCCTGCTTCATGGCCTCCGGCAGGCCGGTGGCGACGGGGTAGCGCAGCGGCACGGTGAACGAGGCGAAGACTCCGCCCCCTCGACCGGGTCCGCAGGGTCGGGGGCCGGGCCAGGACCCCGTCCGGGACCTGTTGGGCACGTTGCAGGTGCGGGGTGGCGAAGTGCGCGTCGAAGGCCCGCCGGTTCTCCTCACTCTCAACTGCCGAGCGGATCCAGGTGAGTTGCTACCACTTGCGTTCGGGTCCGGGCACGGCGTCGCCCCGTTCCCTCGCAAGGTCGCTCGGCTGCTCGGCCGCTCAGCCGCCGGTGGCGAAGCCAGGGAACAGGGTCATGCCGCCGTCCACGTAGAGGGTGGTGCCCACCACGTAGTCCATGAGGTCCGAGGCGAGCCCGACGGCCGCGTGGGCGATGTCCTCCGGATCGCCGACGCGTCCGTAGGGAATCAGCCGCAACAGGTCCTCCTCGGCGTCGGGGGTGTCCCAGGCACTGCGGTTGATGGGCGTCCTGATGGCTCCCGGCGCGATGGCGTTGACCCTGATCCTGCGGGGCGCCAGTTCCTGGGCGAGGGTCTCCATCATCATCTGCACGCCGCCCTTGGAGGCGGCGTAGTTGACGTGACCGGCCCACGGGATCAGCTGGTGGACCGAACTCATGCAGATGATCTTTCCGGCCGCGCGCGACACCTCGGGGACGACCCCGCGCCTCAGGAACTCCTTGGTCGCCTCGCGCGCGCACAGGAACTGGCCCGTGAGGTTGACGTCCAGGACCTTCTGCCACTGGGCCGTCGTCATCGTGGTGAACGGGGCGTCGCGCTGCAACCCGGCGTTGGCCACGAGGATGTCGACGGTCCCGAACTCCTCAACCATCCGTCGGGTCATCGCGACGACCTGGTCCTCCTGGGACACGTCGGCCTCGTACGCCGCCGCGCGCACGCCGAAACCGGAGATCTCCTCGACCACCTGCTCCGCCGCCTCCCGCCCGGCGACGTAGTTCACGACCACGTCGGCTCCGGCGCGGCCCAGGCCGATGGCCGTCGCCTTGCCGATGCCCGAGCTCGCACCGGTGACGAGTGCCTTCTGGCCCTTCAGCAGTTGCGTGGGAATGACGCCTTGCGGGGCACCCTGGGGGACGTTCACGCCGGTTCTCCTCCTCGACTGGCCGGCCGCACGACCTCGTGCGAGCCCGGTCGGCTCCTGTCGCCACCGAACCATCGGAACCCCCGGGCCACACGCCGGGCGCGCGCAGATTGCGCTGCCCGGTGGAACGGCGTCCAGCCCTGGTACCCGGCAACGGAGCCGTCGGCGCGGAACTCCACTTCCACCGAAAGCAGTTCGCCGCCCGGGTGCGGGACGCCACAGCCCATCGCGCCGAGCGCCAAGGCCACTGTGGTGAGCGGTCGACCCCACCGGAAGACGTTCCGCCCGCTCGTGCACCATGACGCGTACACGTCGTCGGCGCGGCACTAGAGTGAGTCGGTGACCTCTCCGCAGGAAGACCCGTTGGTGCCGCTCGGCGAAGAAGACCGCGAGGCGGCCGTGCAGCGCCTGCAGACGGCCTACGCCGAGGGGCGCATCTCGCACGAGGAGATGGACGAACGCCTCGAACAGGTCCTCACGGCCGAGACGCCGGGCGCACTCGCCTCTGCCATGGCCTCCCTCCCGGAGGGGAGCCCGGAGCCCACGTCGACGATCGCCGCCGCCGGCGGACGGATCCGGCGGCGCGGCGCCTGGCGGGTGCCCCGCAACCTCAAGGTGGCGTCCGCCTTCGGACGGGTGCACCTGGACCTGTCCCGGGCGGTCATCGAGCATCCGGTCGTCGACATCGAACTGGCGCTCGGTACCGGCCGCGCCAAGATCACGGTGCCGCGCGACGCGATCATCGACGTCGAGGGCCTCAGTACGGGGTGGAAGGACCTGCGCTACCGGCCCGGGCGGCGGTCCCGCTCCGACGGGCCGAAGATCCGCATCTCCGGGTCGATGGGATTCGGCCGGTTGAAGATCCACCACGCGCGGCGCTGAGACGTCCTCCTCCCGCATCCGGACCACTCGCGCGGCGCGTCGCCCCGGGTGGCCGACACGCCGCGTGGCCCCGGACCCCGCGTCCCAGGTCGGGGACCGCAGCGGCCTACCGGAGCACCGCTCAGAGGGAGCGGGCGATGATGTCGCCCGTGGCGGTGGTCGCGTGGAGGGTGAGGTGGTCGGCGGCACCGTCGTTGCTCTTGAGCGCGTTGCGGATCCGGCCGTTGGAGGTGCCGCCGTCCAGGGACGCGGAGACTCCGGTGGCGGCGCAGACCTCCACCTCGCCGGCGTCGGTGCGCAGCACCACCGTGCCGCGCACCGCCTCGGCGATGCGGATGTCGCCCTTGCTGGTGCGGATCTGCGCGGGGCCGCCGAGGCGGGCGACCGAGACGTCGCCGGCGCTGGTGGTGAGGTGGGCGCTCGCGACCTCGTCGAGGGTGATCGGGCCGTGCTCGCTGTCGACGGTGACGTCGCCGAAGCGTCCGACGGCCCGGAACGCGACGCTGGGCGCCGTCGCCTCGATCCCGGAGCCGGCCGGCAGTTGGACGGTGACCTCCACGGATCCGGTGGGACCGAAGTACTGGTTCCGCACCGAGGCGGCGATCCGCAGGACGCCCTCGCGGAAGGTGACCGTGGTCTGCTCCGCGACCTTGACGTCCCGGCTCTTCGAGGCGTCCGCGGGCAGGACCTGGACCGTGGTGTCGGACTGGTCGACGGCGATGAACTTCACGCGCCCGGCGGGGATGTCGAGGACGGCGGTGATCGGCTCGGGGGTGTTGAAGGTCGGCATGGCGATGCCCTCCTGAGGGGACGTCGGGGCGTCCTCGCCGGTGCGAGGACGCTTGTGTGGTGGTCGAAGCCGCTGACGGCCTGACGACTGACTCCACTCTCGACGGCCGCCCTGACACCGGGCAGTCACCGCGCTGACGTGGCCCCTGACACGACATTCCACATGCCTGAACGGCACCTCAGGGCAGGGCAGTTGGTAGTTCATGGGCATCCCTCGATGCCGGACGCGGGCCCGCCCGATCACTTGCCGTACGCCCTTCGGCGGTACCTGCCCGCCCTGCCGTGACCGTCGGCCGCAGCACCTCCACCGTTGCGCGAGACGAACGGTCACGGGGAACGAGGAAGGCGATGCGGGACGGTCAGGAGACCTTCACCACGAGGCCGGGAACCGGGCCCGCCGGGTCAGCCCGAACTGCCGTCGGTCAGGGTGAAGGTGACCAGTGCGAGCCGGCCGTCGACGTCGAGGGTTTCGGCGTCCCCCTCGGAGAGCAGCGCGGCGTCCAGGCGGTCGAGGCGGACGGGCTCCCCGCCGAGGGCGGCCGACCCTTCCAGGACCACGGCGAGCACGGACGTTCCGGCTTCGGGCCGCACCTCGACGCGGTCGCGCACGATCCGGACCCGCGCCGTCGCATCGGCGCGCCGCACCATGACGTTGAAGTCGACGATCGGGCCGCCGAGCAGCTCGCACTGCGTGTCGGAGTCACCGGAGAAGGCGAACGGCTCGTAGGGGGCGGCCATCACGTGCAGGGTGCCGTCGACCGTCAGGGCCATGCCGGGGCCGTCGACGACGGTGATGGTCCGCTCCACGCCCTCGAAGACGGAGAAGGGTCCGCTCCGCGCGACGTCGGCGATGCTGACGCGCCAGAGGAAATCGCCGGTCCCCGCTCCCTCGGGACGGGCGGCCACCTCGGTGGTGACACCTCCGCCGTTCTTCCACGGCGCGGGTGTTCTCTCCTGCGCCCGCAGAACCTGTGGTGCCATGTGGCTTCCTTCCGGATCGGACAGCCGCTGAGCCGTTCCGCACGGCTCGGCGGCCCGGACAAGAGGAGAGGACCCCGCGGGTGGGGCAGCGCCCCGGACCTTGAGGTCCTCGTCACCGCACCCTACGCGACGGCCTTCGCCGCGCCCTTTTCGGCGGCCGGTAGTGGGTGCGTGCGGTCGAAGGCGCCCTCCCCGGCGCGGCGCGGGCCGCCTACCTTGGTGTCCATGCCGTACGGAACCCCTGGGGACGAGCCGGCGTCGGAGCGGTCGCGACGCCACATCTTCGGCGACGACGCCGACCAGTACGACACGGCCAGGCCCGGCTACCCCCACCAACTCATGCAGGACGTACGGGACTTCGCCGCACTGGCCGCGAACGAGCCGGCGCTGGAGGTGGGTGCCGGCACCGGCAAGGCCACGTTCGACTTCGCCCGCTGCGGCGTACCGGTGACCTGCGTCGAACCGGACGTCCGCATGGCCCGGGTGCTGGGCCGGCGCTGCGCGCAACTGCCCGGCGGCGGCGTCACCATCGAGGTCGCCGACTTCGAGACCTGGCGTCCCCGGCGACGCTACGGGCTGCTGTACTGCGCACAGGCGTGGCACTGGGTCGACCCGGCCGTGCGCTGGGACAGAGCGCGGTGCGCCCTGGTTCCCGGCGGAGCGATAGCCCTCTTTTGGAACCACTGGTTCCTCCAGTGCGGCGAACTGGCGGACCGGCTGACCGCCGCCCATGCCAGGCACGGCGTCGAGGTGCCGCCGGACACCCTCCTCGATCCCCGGCCCCGTCCCGCCCGACGCGGCCCCGAGGCCCGCCAGTGGCGTGACATGACAGCGGCCGGCTTCGTCGAACCGGACCACCGCCTCTACCTCTCGGCACACGAACGGTCCCCGTCCGCCCTCATCGACCTCGTCAACTCCTACGGGGGCTACCGCGCCCTCCCGGCCGGGCCCCGGGAGCGGGTCTTGAACGAGATGGCCCACCTCGTGGCCGAACACGGCGGACGCGCGCAGGTGAAGGTGGTCACGAGCCTCTTCCTGGGACGGACACCACCCACCGCCGCTGGCTGACGGGATACCCCACCCGCCAGCCAGCAGCCAGCAGCCAGCGCCCAACGACCGACGCCCAACGGCCGGTTCGTGCCGACGAACGGACGTGTCACCGGGCCTAGCGGAACGCGTGGGGCGGGGTGGTGGACGGCGGCAGGCCGGCGTTGAACCGGGTGTCGACGAAGGTGGAGAAGTCGACCTGATGGTGCAGCAGCTTCAGGTTCGCGAACTCGTCGACGATCTTCTGCTCCGAGGCGACGGCGGCCTTGTCCACGGCGACCCGCACGGTCGTGCCCGCCGTGCGCTGCACCGCGTCCAGCGCCACCTTGTACGGCACGCCGGTGTCCTTCGACCACACCTTCGCCCACTGCTGCGGGTGCTGATAGACCCATTCCCGGGCGCGCTGCAACCGTTGCAGGTAGTCCTTCATGGCTGCCGACTTTCCCTTGTCCGCCAGCGCGGAGGGGGCGGCGACGTCGAAGGTGAGGCCGTTGACCAGGCCCTGTCCGCTCACCAGGACGCGTGCGTGGTCGCCGTCCAGTGCCTGGGTGGTGGTCGGGTCCGCCGCAGCCCAGGCATCGACGTCTCCCCGCTTGAACGCGGTCTTCGCCTCGGCGGACTGGAGGTAGTTGACCTTGACGTCGTGGATCGACATTCCGGCCCGCTTGAGCGCGGCGAGCAGCAGGTCGTGCCCGGTGGTGCCCTGCATGACGGCGATCTTCTTGCCCTTGAGGTCCTGGACGCTCTTCAGTGGCGAGTTCTGCGGTACCAGGATGGCCGTGCCCGCCACCGAGCTGTGCATCGCGCCCACGACGGTGATCTTCGATCCGGACGCGGCGGCGAACACCGGTGGCGTGTTGCCGGTCCAACCGAGGTCGATCGCCTTGGCGTTGACGGCTTCCAGCAGCAGCGGTCCGGAGGAGAACGTCGACCAGTTGATCTTGTACGGCAGGTTCTTCAGCTCGCCCGAGGCCTCCAACATGGCGCGGTCACCGCCCGTCTGGTCGCCGACGTCGAGGGTGGTGCCGGCGTGGGCCTGCGCGTCCTTCCCTCCGCATGCCGTGGCCAGCAGAGCGAACGGGATGAGCAGGGCGCCGAGACAGCGTCGTTTCATGGGAGTCTCTCTTCGGTTCGGGGGATGGGGCGGGGCGGTCAGCAGGGGTCCTGGGGCGCCACCACGCCGAGTTCGGTCAGCAGCCCGGCGCGCAGCAGGGAGAACTCCGGTGCGCCCACGTCGCGCGGGCGCGGGAGGTCCACCGGTTGCTCGTGGGCGATGACGCCGTCCTGCATCACCAGGACCCGGTCGGCCAGCAGCAGCGCCTCCTCCACGTCGTGGGTGACGAGCAGCACGGCGCAGCCCCTGCGCTGCCACACCTCGGCGACCTGCTGCCGCGCGGTGATCCGGGTGAGTGCGTCGAGCGCGCCGAACGGCTCGTCGAGCAGCAGCAGGTCCGGTTCGCGGACCAGCGCCCGGGCCAGCGAGGCGCGTTGGGCCTCGCCCCCGGAGAGCGTCTTGGGCCAGGCATGCGCGCGGTGCTCCAGGCCGACCTCGGCCAGCGCCCGTACCGCGGTCTCCCGCGTGGGGCGGCCCGGCAGGCCCAGCACGACGTTGCGCCACACGCGCTTCCACGGCATCAGCCGGGGCGTCTGGAAGGCCACCGCCCGGCGCCGCGGTACGAGCACGCTGCCCTCGATGTCCCGATCGAGCCCGGCAAGCACCCGCAGCAGCGTGCTCTTGCCGCAGCCGCTGCGCCCCAGCAGGGCCACGAACTCGCCGGACCGCACCGTCAGCGCCAGCTCGTCGAGGACGGCCCGACCGTCGAAGGACCGGGTCAGAGCGTTGACCTCGACGACCGCCCGGTCGGCGGTCACTTCCCCGTGAACGTCGGTCGCCATTGCAGCAACAGCCTTTCCAGCGTGCGGACGACGACATCGGCGGCCAGGCCGAGGAAGGCGTAGACGATCAGGCAGACCACGATGACGTCGGTGCGGTAGAACTCGCGGGCCTGATCCATCAGGAAGCCGATGCCGTCGCTGGCGTTGACCGTCTCGCCGAAGACGAGGGCCAGCCACGCCGAGCCCAGTGCGAACCGCAGCCCGGTGAGGGCGCCGGGCAGCGCCCCGGGCAGCACGACATGGCGGATCAGGCCCCACCGGCTCAGGCCCAGCGTGGTGCCGGCCTCGATCAGCTGCTCGTCCACGCCGCGGATCCCGGCGTAGGTGTTGAGGTACAGCGGGAAGGCCGCGGCGAGGGCGATCAGCGCCACCTTCACCGTCTCCCCGATGCCCAGCCAGACGATGAGCAGCGGGACGAGCCCGGCGAACGGCACCGCGCGCAGCATCTGCACCACGGCGTCGATCAGGTCCTCGCCGGTCCGCATCAGCCCCGAAAGCAGCCCCAGCCCGACCCCGGCCACGGTGCCCAACAGCAGCCCGACGACGACGCGCTGCACCGAGACCGCCATCGCGGACGGCAGCGTGCCGTCGGCGAGCAGCCCGCCCGCGGTACGGGCGATGGTGCCGGGGGAGGCGAGGATGTCCGACGGGAGGACGCCGGTGGCGCTGAGCACCTGCCACAGGACCAGCAGCAGCACGGGCCCGACAGCACGCCGGAGCCAGCGCGGCACGCTGCGGCGCCGGGACGACGCGGAGACGAGCGGTTCCAGCTCGACGGCCGCCGCACCGCGTGCGGCCACGCCTTGAGGATCAGTGGCGGAAATGAGCGCTATGCGCGGTTCAGGGGGTTCGTCGGCAGTACTCATGAAGGGCTCCACGTCGGGGGCGGAAGGACGCGGGCGCACGGCGCGGAGCAGCGGGAAGCGGGTGGGCGTCGGCAATCGCGACTGCGTGCGGCGGAGGTCCCGCCTAGCAGGTCAAAACGACCGCTCGCCGGGAACGCCTGGTAAATGTGATGTGAACACGCGGTCGAAGCTAGCAGGTACGACCCTCGGGCGGTCAACGGCGTCTCGCCCATCGGACGTGGTCGCTTGCGCGGCGAACGGTGCCGAAGGACGTGTGGCGGGCCGGCGACGTCGCCGTGCGAGCCGACCCGCCGGCCGGGAGGCAACGGCCGGCGAACCGGTTCTCGGAGCGTTCGGACCGCTAGGACGTCTCCGGCCGGCGGGCCGGCCGGTGCCCGCGCCCGTGCCCGTGCCCGTGCCCGTTCCGGACAGGGCTCAGCCGCCGGTCACCCGTTGCCACAACCGATCGCCGTTGCCGTTGTCGTTGGCGTCGCCGTCGCGCTCGCCCTCGCCGTCGAGCAGGTGCCGACCGATCCGCTGCTGCCAGGCCCGTTCGCCGCCGTCCTCGTCGCGCCAGGACCACATGCGGGTGGTGGCCAGATGGAGCGGACTTAGTTCGGTGAAACCGATCGCGCCGTGCAGTTGGTGGGCGATGCGGGTGATCTCGGCCACCGAGGAGGCGGCCTGGGCGGCGGCGAGCCAGGCGGTGAACTCCGCGGAGTCCGGTTCGGCCAGGGCGACCGCGGCCGCCTCGACGGCTGCGGCGACCAGGGCCGCCTCCTCGACGAGCTTGGCCTCCTCCTGCTTGACGGCCTGGAAGTGACTCAACGGCCGGCCGAACTGCACGCGGGAGGCGGTGTGCGCGACCGTCAGCTCCAGACAGCGGAGTGCCGCACCGGCGATCAGGGCGGCCCGGGCCAGGCCGGCACGCCATGTGGCCTGGCGGACCAGCGCGGCCGGCACGCGGCGGACCCGCGCGGCGGGGACGGCCACGTCGAGGAGCACCAGGTCGTCCCGGGACTCGCCCGCCAGGTTGGTGCCCGCCACCCGGCGCCACTCGGTGGCTTCGAGGAGGAAGAGCACGGGCCCGCCGCCCGGGCCCTCGGTCAGCACGACCGCGGCCTCGGCGGCGCGGGCCCACGGCACCCGGCGCAGCGTGCCGCTGACCCGCAGGGCGTCATCGGTGCCCGCCGCTCCCGACGGCCCGACCCTGCTGTTGGTGTCCACGTGGGCGAACCGCACGTCGAGCGGGCCGGTCGCCACGGTGAGGTGGCCGTCCGGGACGGCGAGCCCGGCCGCGGCCAGCAGTGGGCGCGCGACGAGCAGCGTCTCGGCGAGCGGTGCCGGGGTGCCGCGGTGGCCGGCTTCCCGGGCCAGGGCCACCAGGGTGGTCGCCGGCGTGTCGAGCGGCGGCAGGGCGTCGGCGGCGCGTTCGGCGGGCGCTTCGGCAGGGGATTCGGTGGTCATCGGGACAGCTCCAGACCTCGGGTGATGATGCCGCGCAGGATTTCGTTGGTGCCGCCGCGCAGCGTGTATCCCGGCGCGTGCAGGATCGCGGTGGCCAGCAGTTCGGGGTAGCTGCCAGGGGTGGCGTCGCAGCGGGCGGCGGTCGGCAGGATCTCGCGGACCTCGTTGACGAGTTCGCCCTCGAAGCGCGTCCCGAGGTCCTTGACCAGGGCCGCCTGCACGTCGGCGGGCCGGCCGGCAGCCAGGGTCGCGGCCACCCCCAACGACAGCTGCCGGATGGCCGACAGGCGCGCGGTGAGCCGGCCCAGCCGGGCCTGCTGCTCGGGACTGCCTTGGCCGGTCCGCCGCAACTGTTCCACCAGGGCGGTCAGGAGCGGAAGCGTGGACAGGAAACGTTCGGGCCCGCTGCGTTCCAGGGCCAGTTCGCCGGTGACCTGCTGCCAGCCGTCGCCGGGGCGCCCCAGCAGTGCGTCGTCGGTCAGTTCGACGTCCTCCAGGTGGCAGTAGTTGAAGGTGTGCTCGCCGCTGAGGAGGCGGATCGGCTCGACGCGGACGTGCGGATCGCGCAGGTTGACGATGAACTGACTCAGTCCGGCGTGGCGGTCCTCGGACTCGCCGGTCCGGGCGAGCACGATCGCGTGGTCGTTGACGTGCGCGCCGCCCGTCCACATCTTGGTACCGGACAACCGCCAGCCGCCGTCGGTCCGTTCCGCCCGGGTCCGTACCGAGGCCAGGTCCGAGCCGCTGTCCCGCTCGCTCATCCCGATCGAGAAGAAGCACGCGCCGGCGGCGATCCGGGGCAGGAAGTGGTTGCGCTGCGCCTCGGTGCCGTGGCGCAGGATGCTGGGTCCGGCCTGCCGGTCGGCGACCCAGTGGGCCGACACCGGGGCGCCGGCGGCCAGCAACTCCTCGATGACGACGTAACGTTCGAGGTTGCTGCGCCCGCCACCGCCGTACTTCCGCGGCAGGGTCATGCCGACCCAGCCGCGCCGGGCCAGGCGGCGGGTGAAGGCGGGGTCCCAGCCCGTCAGCCAGGAATCGGGTCGCCCGAGGACGGTGCCGGCGGCCCGCTCCGCGGCGAGGAAGTCACGCACCTCCTGTCGCAACTGCGTTGTTCCTGGCGGAAGTTGGACGGCTTCGAGGCCGAGGGTGGCGGGGGTCATCGAGGGGCTCCTCAGGCGGAGTGGTGGGCGTGGACAGTGGTGGGTACGTGGTGGGCGGCGGTGGTCAGGCGCCCGTGAAGTGCGGGCGGCGGCGCTCCCGGCGGGCCTGGACGCCCTCGCGGAAGTCGTCGGTGGTGGTCGTCACCGGCTGGGCGAGCGCCTCCCAGGCCAGCGCCCGTTCGACGGTGGGCTGGCCCTGGGCCAGACCGCTCTTGGTCAGCCGGACCGCGAGCGGGGCCGCGGCGGCGATCTCGTCGGCCACGTCGAGTGCGGCCGAAAGCACCCGGTCCGCCGGCAGTGCCTCGTGCACCATGCCGATGGCGGCGGCCCGGGTCCCGCTGATCAGTCGCCCGGTCAGCAGCAGCTCCCGTGCCCTCGACGGGCCGACGGCCTCGGCGAGCAGGGCGGTGGTGGCCATGCCCGGGTGCAGGCCGAGTTGGACGAACGGTGCGCCGAGCTTCGCCTCCGCCGCGGCGTACCGGAGGTCGCAGGCGAGGGCCAGTGCCAGTCCGGCGCCCACCGCATGGCCGTTGACGGCCGCCACGGTGGGGACGGGCAGGTCACGGACGGCCAGCCAGGTCCGGTAGAAGTCCGACAGCTGGGCCCGGGTGCCTGAGAGGTCCTGGCCGTGCTGGTCGGCGAGTTCCCCCAGGTCGGCGCCCGAGCAGAACGCGGGGCCGGTCCCGGTGATCACGACGGCGCGCAGGTCGGGGTCCTGGCGCAGACACCGCACGGCGCGCCGCCACTGTGCGGTCAGCCGCCCGGTCATCGGATTGCGCCGCTCGGGGTTGTCGAAGGTGAGCACCGCGACGCCGTTGGGCCGGTGCTCGACGCGTAGCGGCTCCTGCTCGTGCGGCGCTGCCTGTTCGTCCCTGGGTGCGTTCTCGTCCCTGGGTGCGTGCTCGTTCACGGGTCCTCGATTCGGTCTGCGGTGCAGGTGCGGGTGCAGGTGCGGGTGCAGGTGGAGGGTCGGCAAGGGGGGAGTTGACGGTGAATCAGGCGGACGGTCGGTGGCCGATCTCGGCGAGGACCTCCTCGGTGTGCTCGCCGATCCGCGGGCAGTGCCGGTGCAGGCCGGCGGGTGTGGCCCAGAAGCGCACGGGCTGGCCGATGAGGCGGTAGCCGCCCTCGGTGGGGTGTTCGGCCTCCTGGAGCAGCCCGCCTTCGGTCGCGTAGGAGCTGGTGGCGGCCTCCGCCAGACTCAGTACCGGGGCGGCGGGGACGCTGTGCGCATCGCAGAACTCCTGCCACTCCGCGCTGGTGTGCCGGACCGTGAACTCGCCTACGAGTACGTAGAGTTCGTCGGCGTTGCGGGCTCGCGCGGCGAACGACGCGAAGCGTGCGTCGTCGGCCAGTTCCGGGCGGCCGACGAAGGCGAAGAAGTCACACCAGTTGCGGTCGCTGTAGGGCAGGATGCACATCCAGCCGTCCGCCGTGCGGGAGGCCGTGCGGCGGGGGCTGAGCGCCCGCGGGTAGCCGATCGGCCCCGCGGGCGGGTTGTGGGTCGCCGCCGCCAGGTGCTCGACGAGGTTGAACGCCAGCATCGTGTCGGCCATCGGGACCTCGACGTGTTGGCCCTCGCCGGTGCGGTCACGGTGGTGCAGCGCGGCGAGCACCGACTGCACGATCACCAGGCCGCAGATCTTGTCCGCAAGCACCGTGGGGACGTAGTGGGGGACGCCGCTGACCTGTTCGTTCAGCCACACCAGGCCGGCGGCCGCCTGTACGACGTCGTCGTAGGCCGCATGCCCGCCGAGGGACGAATCGCTGCGGAAACCCTGGGCGTTGAGGTACACCAGGCCGGAGTTGACGGCCGCCACGTCCTCGTAGGACAGGCCGAGGCGCCGCAGGGCCTGTGGGCGGACGTTGGTGAGGAAGACGTCCGCGCTCGCGAGGAGGGCGAGCAGGGCGTCGCGGCCGCCCGGGGCCTTGAGGTCGAGGGCGACGCTGCGCTTGTTGCGGTTGAGGTTGAGGGCTATCACCCCCATGCCGGGGTTGCGGGTCGGCGGGTAGTGGCGGGTCAGGTCACCGGTCGGCGGTTCGACCTTGATCACGTCCGCCCCCAGGTCGCCGAGCTGTTGGGCCGCGTACGGCCCCATGATCACGCTGGCCAGCTCGACCACCCGCACGCCGTTCAGCGGACCGACGCCACCTTCCGCTTCCCGTCCTGTCGCCATGGCACGTCTCCGATCTCCACCGGGGCCGGCTTCGTACGCCGGGCCGTTGACAGCCAGTCAAATCCCAGGCGCCCCATATCGTCCAATACTTCCTTCCGGCACCTTTCATATGCTGTGCCCTATGGAATTGACCCAGCGCCTCCTCCAGCAGGTCGTCGTGTTGGCCGAGGAACAGCACTTCGGCCGGGCTGCCGAGCGACTCGCCATGCGGCAGCCACCGCTCAGCCAGGCGATCCAACGACTGGAGCGCGGCCTCGGCGTGGCCCTGTTCGACCGGCTGCCACGGGGCGCCCGACTCACCCCGGCCGGCCGCGCGTTCGCCGAGGACGCCCGGCGGCTGCTCGAAGCGCAGGCCGCCGCCGTGGACCGGGCCCGCCGGATCGCCAGCGGACACGAGGGCGAACTCCGGCTCGGGTTCATCAGCAGCCTCGGCTACGACTTCCTGCCGCGCCTCCTGCGCCGCGCCCACGCGCAGTTGCCGGGACTGCGGCTGCACCTGGGGCAACATCCCTCCGCGGAACTGGTCGACATGGTCCAGGCCGGGACGCTCGACCTCGCGCTGGTCCGGCTCCCCGTCACCGGTACGGAACGCCTGACGGTCCGTCGGATCGGGGTGGAACGGCTGGTGGCGGTCCTTCCCGAACACCACCCGCTGGTCGCCGCGTCACGCCTCGACCTGCGGGAACTCGCCGAGGAACAGTTCGCGATGCCCAAGCCGGGCGCCCTTCCCGGGCTGGCCGAACAGGTCGCGCTCGCCTGCGCGCAGGCCGGCTTCACACCCCGACCGCGCGGCCAGGCGGACGACCTGCCGGGGCTGCTCAGCTACGTCGCCGCCGGCCTGTGCCTGGCGCTCGCCCCCGAGCAGGTGCGCACACTGGGCATCCCGGGCGTGGCCTACCGCCCCCTGCACGGCGATTCCCCCTACCTGGAGACCGCGGTCGCCGCCGTGCACCGCGCGGACGGCCCCGACGCCGCCGTGCAACAGGTGCTGAAACTGATCGACGCCTGCGACCTACCGACGACCACCGCCGAGCCGCCGACCGGCCCCTGACCCGTCGGCGGAGCGAGGCGCGCGCGTGTGCAGCGGCCCCGTCGGAGTTCAGAGGGGGCCGCCGCGCGTAACGGGCCTTAGCCGGGTGTTAGTGGAGCGGCAGTCTGGCGGTAGTGGGGCTGGCCAGAGTGGTGGTCGTACCGAGGAGAGAACGACTTCGACTTCCCTGGGGGGACCCGAAATGACTGCCAGCACCTCTACCCGCTCCGCTCGTCGTCGCACCCTGCGCATCGCGGCTGCGGCCCTGACCGCGGCCGCCGCGTTCTCCCTGACCGCCTGCTCGGGTTCGGATGCGGCCGGTTCCAAGGCGGGGGGTCAGTCGGGTGCGGGTGTGGCCGCGGAGGCCAGTGGTGCGGGGTCGGCCGATGCCAGTGGGGCGGACTCCTCCGCCGGGGCGCCGGGCACCGCGGCCCAGCCGGACAAC
>NZ_BAAARK010000037.1:0-58782 GCF_039532155.1 Streptomyces lunalinharesii | reverse complement strand
AGTGGGCCCAGGGGCCGGTGGGGGGTGTGGGGGTGAGGTGGGGGTGGAGGAGGAGGTTGTCGTCGTAGTCGCCGGTGTTTTGGTGGCGGAAGGGGAGGGGGGTGGTGGTGGGGAGGGTGAGGAGGCGGTGGCGTAGGCGGGCGGTGGCGGTGGTGTAGGCGTTAGGGGTGGCGCGGTCCGCGCTGGGGATCAGCAGGGGCGGGGCGACGGACATGCCGGTGTACCAGAGCGTGCCGTGTTGGAGGGGGAAGAGGAGGTCGTTGAGGTCGCCGTTGACGCCTCGGGGGCCGAGGGTGGCGGCGCGGGCGCCGGCGGTGACGACGACGAGGGCGCGTTTGCCGGTGAGCGGGCCGTCGCCGTAGCGCTGGGGGCGGCCGGTGGCCGGGTCGGTGCGGCCGAAGGCGAAGCCCTTGACGAAGACCCGGTCGAACCAGCCCTTGAGGATGGCGGGCATGCCGTACCACCAGAGGGGGAACTGCACGACGAGGGTGTCGGCCCAGGCGAGTTTGCGCTGTTCGGCGGCGATGTCGGGGCTCAGGCGGCCGGTGGTGTATGCGCGTTCGGAGGCGGCGCCGACCAGGAGGCGGTCGGTCGGGTCGTGGTCGTAGTCGGCGGCGTCGACCAGTGGGTTCCACTTCATGGCGTAGAGGTCGGAGACCCGGTGCTGGTGGCCGTGGGCTTCGAGGGCGCGTAGGCCCGCCGTTTTGAGGGCGCCGTTGAGGGAGCGGTGGTCGGGGTGGGCGAACAGCCAGAGGACCTTCATGGCGTCCAGCCTCCGGGTGACGCGCGGCGCGAACGAGTGGCCGGATGGCCAGTGTCTGCAAGGATCGGGCCATGGGTGGTCTGAGGGGCGACGGGCGGCAGCGGGGCGGGCGGCGGCACCGGGTGGCGGTGTTGGTACGGCCGGGGATGCTGCCCATCGAGGTGGGGATCGTGCACCGGATCTTCGGGGAGGCCAGGTCGGCGTCCGGGGAGCAGCTGTACGAGCTGGTGACCTGCACGTTGGAGCCGGGGGCGGTGCCCACGGACGCGGACTTCACGGTGAACGTGGCGCACGGGCCGGAGGCGTTGGAGACCGCCGACACGGTCGTCCTGCCGGCGTCCGCGGTCGACTACGACCCGGGGCCGGAGCGGCGGGAGGGGCAGCTGAGCCCGGCGATGGCCGGCGCACTGGCCCGGATCCGGCCGGGGGCGAGGATCGCGTCGATCTGCACCGGGGCGTTCGTGCTGGCCGCGGCGGGGCTGCTGGACGGGCGGCGGGCGACCACGCACTGGCGGTCGGTGGACGACTTCCGGCGGCTGTTCCCGCAGGTCGAGCTGGACGCCGACGTGCTGTACACGGACGAGGGCGACGTGCTGACGGCGGCCGGGGTCGCCTCCGGGGTCGACCTGTGCCTGCACATGGTGCGGTGCGACCACGGGGCGGCGGTGGCCAACGACGTGGCGCGGCGGACCGTGGTGCCGCCGCACCGGGAGGGCGGGCAGGCGCAGTACGTGCCGCGGCCGGTCCCGGAGCCGCAGGTGTCGTCGACGGGCGCGGCGCGGGCCTGGGCGCTGGCGCACCTGGACCGGCCGCTGAGCCTGCGGGAGCTGGCGGCCCGGGAGTCGATGAGCGTGCGGACCTTCACCCGGCGGTTCCGGGAGGAGGTGGGGCTGTCGCCGGTGCAGTGGCTGACGCAGCAACGGATCGAGCGGGCCCGGCAGTTGCTGGAGGAGACGGCGCTGAGCGTGGACCTGGTCGCGGCCCGGTCGGGGTTCGGGACGGCGGCGTCGCTGCGGCAGCACTTCCAGGTGGCGCTGGGGGTGTCGCCGCGGGCCTACCGCAGCACGTTCCGGGGGACGGCGGACCTGCCCGGCGTGGGGTAGGCGGTGCCGGGGCCGGGGGCGGGGCGTTGTCGGTGGGCGGTCGTACGCTGACGGTGTGTGGCGATGTACGGGACCGCGATGGTCGGGCGGCGGGCCGGCGGCCGGGCCGGAAGGGCGGTTCGGCCAGCGGCTCGGTTGGTACTGCGCGGAGCGGGACGCCGAGCGGGTGAGCCTGCTGCCGCGGGGGAAGGCGCTGGCGTTCGCGGCGGTCGGGGAGCGGCGGTGCCTGGGGGTGCGGCGGGCCGGGCGGTGGCTGGTCTGTCCGTACGGTGCGGTGCTGGACGGCGGCGGGGTGAAGGACCAGTGTCCGCGGTGCGCGCAGTTGGACCGGTCGCGGTCGGTGGCGGCGGACACCATGGCCGACGATCCGCGTCCGTACGGCGTCTATCTGGCGTACTTCGGGCCCGGGCTGGTCAAGGTGGGCATCACGGCGGCGGAGCGCGGGGCGGCCCGGCTGGTGGAGCAGGGGGCGGTGGCGTACGCCTGGCTGGGGCGGGGGCCGCTGATGGCGGCGCGGCGGGCCGAGGCGGTGCTGGGGAGCGCGCTGGGGGTTCCGGACCGGTTCGCGAAGGAGGCGAAGCGGGCGGCGCGCGGGGCGTTGCCCCCGGTGGCGGAACGGGCCGCGGAATTGGCCGAACTGTACGGTGCGGCACGGGAGTTGGCGGGCTGGCCGGAATCGCTGGAGCCGGTGGAGTTCGCGTGCGCGGACCACTCGGAGCTGTTCGGGTTGGCGCGGGTGCCGGCGGGCGGGGTCGCGGAGCTGGGCGGGCTGAGGGCCGGGGCGGAGGTCGTGGGCGAGGTCGTGGCCGGGGCGGGCGCCGACGTGTACCTGCGCCTGCGGTCGGACGGGGCGGCCGCCGCGCCGGGTGGCGGCGCGGGCGGGGTGGTCGCCGTACTGGACGCGCGGGTGCTGTCCGGGTGGGTGTTGGGGGCGGCCCGGGGGCGGGTGACGACGGTGCCGGTGCGGCGGGTCGCGGAGTCGGGCGGCGCGGGGGGAGGGGAGCAGGAGGGGCTGTTCTGAGGATGCGGGTGCGGGTGCGGGGAGTGGGTGCGGGTGTGGGTGTGGCCCGTTGGCGGGTGTGCGGGACGGTGTCCGGGAAGGCGGCGTGGCGGACGTGGCGGACGGAGTCGGTGTGGTGGACGGGGACGGTGTGATGGACGGGGACGGGCGGGTCGAGGGGTTCTGGCGGGGGCTGGGGCTGCCGGGGCTGATCGACGTGCACACGCACTTCATGCCCGAGCGGGTGATGGCGAAGGTCTGGGCGTACTTCGACGCCGCGGGGCCGCTGGTGGGGCGGCGCTGGCCGATCGCGTACCGCTTCGAGGAGGACGAGCGGCTGGCGGTGCTGCGCGGCTTCGGGGTGCGGGCGTTCACGTCGATGGTCTATCCGCACAAGCCCGGCATGGCGCGCTGGTTGAACGGCTGGGCGGCGGACTTCGCGGCCCGCACGCCGGACTGCCTGCGCACCGCGACGTTCTTCCCGGAGGACGGGGTCGCCGGGTACGTCGCGGACGAACTGGCCGCCGGGGCACGGATCTTCAAGGCGCACGTGCAGGTCGGCGGCTACGACCCGGCGGACGCGGTGCTGGACCAGGTGTGGGGGCTGCTGGCGGAGGCCGGGGTGCCGGTGGTCGTGCACTGCGGGTCGGGGCCGGTGCCGGGCAAGCACACCGGGCCGGAGCCGATCGCCCGGGTGCTGGCCCGGCACCCCCGGTTGCGGCTGGTCGTCGCGCACCTGGGGATGCCGGAGTACGTCGACTTCCTGACGCTGGCCGCGCGCCATCCGCGGGTGTGCCTGGACACCACGATGACCTTCACGGACTTCGCCGAGCAGACCGCGCCGTTCCCGAGGGCGGAGCGGGGGCGCCTGCTGGACGTGGGCGACCGGGTGCTGTTCGGCAGCGACTTCCCCAACATCCCGTACGGGTACGCGCATGCGCTGGAGGCGTTGGCACGGCTGGAGTTGGGGGCGGAGTGGCTGCGCGCCGTCTGCTACGGGAACGCGGCGCGGCTGTTCGGGGTGGGCTAGGGCGCTTCTGACGGATCTCCGCGGCGTCGCGGCGCCTGGCACGCACGCTCGCTGCGTTGCCGGGATGTCTCCGTAGCTCCGCTATGGAGACATCCCGGCGCCTTGCGATCGCACGCACCAGACGCCGCTCCTTCCTCCACGGATATCCATCAGAAACGCCCTAGCCGGCGGTCTCGGCCACGGCGGTCTCGGCCACGGCGGCGGGGGTCGTGCGGGCTTCGGGGGCGGTCGGGGCTTTGTCGGGCCGGGGGACCGCGGCGGCCAGGTGGGTCATGGCGGTGCGGAGGTCGGCGAGGGTGGGCCCGTCGGTGACGCGTTCGGCGGCGGCGTCGACCTTCGGGCCGATGGCGGGGATCTCCCGGCAGGCGTCGGCGACGACCGTGCCGGTCATCATGCGCAGCGTTTCGCGGAGCTGGGCGTTGGCGTGGTCGCCGCCGGTGGGGAACGGCGAGGCGGTGATCACGGCGACCGGCTTGTCGACGCACTCGCCGCTGCTGACCAGCCAGTCGAGCGCGTTCTTCAGGACCCCGGGGACGCCGTGCGCGTACTCGGGGCTGACGAGGAGCAGGGCGTCCGCGGCGGCGACGGCGGTGCGCAGCGCGGCGACCGGGCCGGGCGGGGTGGCGCCCTCGCCGTCCAGGTCGGGGTTGAAGTGCGGGAGCGCGCCGAGGTCGGTGGTGCCGGTGGGGCCGTCGAAGAGTTCCAGGGCGGAGCGCAGGACGGCGCCGTTGGAGGAACGGGCGCGGAGGCTGCCGGAGAGGGCCAGGAGTCGGGGCATGGGGGCGACGTTACGGGGTGGTGCGGTGGGGCGGGCGGGAGTTGCGGGGGCGGGGCCGGCGGGGCGTCCCCGCCCGCCCGGCGCGGCCTTGACCGAAGACAGGGGAGATTCTCAGGAGATTCACAGGAACCGGCAAGGGAGCTTTCAGGGGCCGGGGCCAGGCTGCCGGCCATGACCCTGACTTCGTCGACGTCCTCAGCTTCGTACCGTGCGCCGGTCTCGGGCACGTCCTCTGGAAGGGCGACCGGTAAGGCGCCCGGCAGGCAGCCGGAGCTGCTGCGGGCGGACGGGAGTCCGGTGCGGGTGCTGGTCGTCGACGACGAGTCCTCGCTCGCGGACCTGCTGTCGCTGGCGCTGCGGTACGAGGGCTGGGACATCCGGGCGGAGGGCGACGGCGCGGGGGCGCTGCGGTGCGCCAGGAGCTGGCGGCCGGACGCGGTGGTGCTCGACGTGATGCTGCCGGACATGGACGGGCTGACGGTGCTGGGTCGGCTGCGCCATGAGGTGCCGGACGTGCCGGTGCTGTTCCTGACCGCCAAGGACGCGGTCGAGGACCGGATCGCCGGGCTCACGGCGGGCGGCGACGACTACGTCACCAAGCCGTTCAGCCTGGAGGAGGTGGTGGCGCGGTTGCGCGGACTCCTGCGGCGGGCGGGTGCGGCGGCGGTGCGCAGCGAGTCGCTGCTGACCGTGGGCAACCTGGTGCTGGACGAGGACAGCCACGAGGTGTGGCGGGACGGCACGGACATCCACCTGACCGCCACCGAGTTCGAGCTGTTGCGCTATCTGATGCGCAACCCGCGGCGGGTGCTGAGCAAGACGCAGATCCTGGACCGGGTGTGGAGCTACGACTTCGGCGGCCAGGCCAACGTCGTCGAGCTGTACATCTCGTACCTGCGGCGGAAGATCGACGCGGGGCGGGAGCCGATGATCCACACCCGGCGGGGTGCGGGCTACCTGATCAAGCCGGCCGGGTAGCGGGCCGTGGGTTCCGCCGCGTCCGCGGTGACCTCCGGTGCCGGGGCGACCTCCGGGGCCGGGGGGACCTCCGGTGTCGGTGTCCGGGCCGGTGTCGGTGCCGGTCCCACCGAGGTTCCGGGGTCCGGCAGCCGCACCGAGCGGCGCCGCCGTTCCGGGTTCCGGGCCGGGTTCCGTTCGGGCTTCGGTTCCGGCCCGTTCGGGCGTGGGGGAGGTCGCTGGACGCTGCGGACCCGGCTCGTGGTGTCGGCCGTGGCGCTGATCGCCGTCGTGGGGGCGGTGATCAGCACGGTCACCGCGGTCGCGCTGCACTCCTACCTCCAGGGGCAGTTGGACCATCGGCTCGGCGACGGCATCGGGCGGGCCGAAGGCCCCCGCCCGCACGATCCGTTGCGGGACGGCGGGCTGGATTTCGTGGCCGTCCCCGGGCAGCCGCCCGGGACCGTGGGGGCGCGGGTGGCTCCGGACGGCACGCTCGGGGCCGGCGCGCGGATGAACCGTTCGACGAACCGACTGCCCTCACAGCGGCTGTCCCCGCTCGACGCGCACCAGTTGGCGGCGCTGGACGGGGTCAGCCGGGACGGCCGGCCGCACAGCACGGACCTGCCCGGCCTCGGCTCGTACCGGGTGCAGTACGCCAAGGACGGCGCGCTGGTGCTGGGGGTGCCGCTGAACGAGGTGGACGACACGGTCGGGCGGCTGGTGCTCATCGAGTGCTGCGTGACGCTCGCCGGGCTCGTGGCGGCCGGGATCGCCGGTTCGGCCATGGTCGGGATCGCGCTGCGGCCGCTGCGGCGGGTCGCCGCGACCGCCACCCGGGTGTCCGAACTCCCCCTGCACCAGGGCGAGGTGGCGCTGCACGTGCGTGTCCCGGCGGCCGAGGCCGACGCCCGTACGGAGGTCGGGCAGGTCGGGGCGGCCCTCAACCGGATGCTGGGGCACGTCGGCTCGGCGCTCTCGGCGCGGCAGGAGAGCGAGACCCGGGTGCGGCGCTTCGTCGCCGACGCCAGCCACGAACTGCGCACGCCGCTGGCGTCGATCCGGGGCTACGCCGAGCTGACCCGGCGCGGGCAGGAGCGGCCCGGTCCCCAGACCCGGCACGCGCTGGGGCGGATCGAGTCCGAGGCGGAGCGGATGACCGGCCTGGTGGAGGATCTGCTGCTGCTCGCCCGGCTCGACTCCGGGCGCCCGCTGTCGTACGCGACCCTCGACCTGTCGCCGCTGGTGGTGGACGCGGTGAGCGATGCGCGGGCGGCCGGCCCCGGCCACGGCTGGCGGCTGGAGCTCCCGGACGCGGACGAGCCGGCGCTGGTGCGCGGGGACGCCGACCGGCTGCACCAGATCCTGGTCAACCTGCTGGCCAACGCGCGCACCCACACGCCCGAGGGGACGACGGTGACCGCCCGGGTGTGCAGCCCCCGACGGCCCCGGCCGGGCGGGGTGCTGCCGGTCGGCGCGGCGCCGGACGCGGTCCGGTTGGAGGTGCAGGACGACGGGCCGGGGATTCCGGCCGCGCTGCTGCCGCACGTCTTCGAGCGGTTCGCGCGGGGCGACGCGTCCCGGGCGCGGGCCGCGGGCGGCGGCCGGAGCGGCGGCAGCACCGGGCTGGGGCTGGCCATCGTGCAGGCGGTGGTGACCGCGCACGGCGGGACGGTGGCGGTGGCGAGCGGGCCGGGGCGGACGGTGTTCACGGTGACCCTGCCGGCGGTTCGCGCCGAGCGCCCGTAGGGGCGGCGCGGGGCCCTCGGTCGCGGACTCACAGCGGGCCCACAGCCGCACCACACGGCCGTGACAGCCCGGTTGGCGACCGTCGTGGGCATGACCACGCCTCCGCTGAGCCCGACGCCGTTGGGTTCCCTGCCGCCACGCGAGCACCTGCGCCCGGGCCAGACCGGGACCGTCCTCGACGTCGTGATCCCGGTCTACAACGAGGAGAAGGACCTGGAACCCTGTGTGCGCCGGTTGCACGAGCACCTGGTCCGCACCTTCCCCTACGGGTTCCGGATCACCATCGCGGACAACGCCAGCACCGACGACACGCCTCGCATCGCCGCCCTGCTCGACGACGAGATGGACCACGTCACCGCCGTGCGGCTGGAGCAGAAGGGTCGCGGCCGGGCGCTGCGCACGGTGTGGTCGCTGTCCGAGGCGCCGGTGCTGGCCTACATGGACGTCGATCTGTCCACCGACCTCAATGCGCTGTTGCCGCTGGTGGCGCCGTTGATCTCCGGGCATTCGGACCTGGCGATCGGGTCGCGGCTCAGCCGTAGCGCGCGGGTGGTCCGCGGGCCGAAGCGGGAGTTCATCTCGCGGACCTACAACCTGATCCTGCGCGGCTCGCTCGCCGCGCGGTTCTCCGACGCGCAGTGCGGCTTCAAGGCGATCCGCGGCGACGTCGCGGGGCGGCTGCTGCCGATGGTCGAGGACACCGGCTGGTTCTTCGACACCGAGATGCTGGTGCTGGCCGAACGGGCCGGGCTGCGCATCCACGAGGTGCCGGTGGACTGGGTGGACGACCCGGACAGCACCGTGCACCTGGTGCGCACCGCGACCGACGACCTCAAGGGCGTGTGGCGGGTGGGGCGGGCGCTGGCCACCGGCGCGCTGCCGCTGGACCGGCTGGCCCGGCCGTTCGGCGACGACCCCCGGGACCGGGAACTGGCCGGGGTGCCGGGCGGCCTGGCCCGGCAGCTCGTCGGCTTCGCCGTCGTCGGCGCGCTCAGCACGCTGCTCTACCTCGGCCTGTACTCCCTCTGCCGGCTCGGCGTGGGCCCCCAACTGGCCAACGCCGCCGCCCTGTTGGTGAGCACGCTGGCCAACACGGCCGCCAACCGGCGGTTGACGTTCGGGGTCCGGGGGCGCGAGCGGGCGGTCCGCCACCAGGCGCAGGGCCTGGTGGTCTTCGCCATCGGGCTGGCGCTGACCAGCGGGTCGCTCGCGGCCCTGGACGCCGCCACCGTCAGCCCCTCGCCCGGCAGCGAGCTGACGGTGCTGGTGGCGGCCAACCTCGCGGCCACGGTGCTGCGCTTCCTGCTCTTGCGCGCCTGGGTGTTCCCGGAGCGCGAGCGGCGGGAGGCGACGGGCGGGGCGGCGGGGGACGGCACCCAGCACGCCCGGCGCGGGCCGACGGCGCCGCATGACACCCCCCACGCACAGGACGCGCACGACCGGAACGACTGCAGCAGGAGCGCTCGATGAGTACCCGCCCACCCCGTACGCAACAGGAGCCGACCGCGGCCCCGGACGACGCGGCCGCACCGCGCGGCTTCGTCCAGCGGGTCGTGCGGGGCCGACCGCAGGACCCGCGGTGGGCCCGGCCCGCGCTGGTGGCGCTGCTGGTGGTCACCGCCGCGCTCTACCTCTGGGACCTTTCGGCGTCCAAGTACGCCAACCAGTTCTACTCGGCCGCCGTACAGGCCGGCAGCGTCAGTTGGAAGGCGTTCTTCTTCGGCTCCTCGGACGCGGCCAACTCGATCACCGTGGACAAGCCGCCGGCCTCGCTGTGGCCGATGGAGCTCTCCGTGCGGCTCTTCGGGCTGAGCCCGTGGGCGGTCCTGGTGCCGCAGGCGCTGATGGGCGTCGCCGCGGTCGGCGTGCTCCACGCGACGGTGCGGCGGCGCTTCGGGGCGGCGGCGGGGCTGCTGTCGGCCGGGGCGCTGGCGCTCACCCCGGTCGCCGCGCTGATGTTCCGCTTCAACAACCCGGACGCGATGCTGTGCCTGCTGATGGTGTGCGCCGTCGCCTGCGTGCTGCGCGCCCTGGAGGCGGGCCGGACGAAGTGGCTGGTGCTGGCCGGCGTCTGCTTCGGGCTGGCGTTCTTGACCAAGACCCTCCAGGCGTGGCTGATCCTGCCGGCGCTGGCCGTGGTCTACGCCTGCTGCGCGCCGGTGCGGCTGCCCAAGCGGCTGGGGCAGTTGCTGCTGGCCGGGCTGGCGCTGGTGGCGTCCGGCGGCTGGTGGGTCGCGATCGTCGAGCTGCTGCCGGCGTCGGCCCGGCCGTACGTGGGCGGTTCGCAGACCAACAGCTTCCTGGAGCTGACGTTCGGCTACAACGGCCTGGGGCGGATCGACGGCAACGAGCGGGGCAGCGTCGGGGGCGGTCACCACGGCGGCGGCACCGGCGGCGGCTGGGGCCAGACCGGGATCACCCGGCTGTTCTCCTCCGACATGGGCGGTCAGATCTCCTGGCTGCTGCCCGCCGCGTTGATCCTGCTGGTCGTCGCGGTCGGCGTGCTGTGGCGGGCGCGGCGCGCCGTCGACGCCGAACGGGCCGCGCAGCGCACGGAGTTCCTGGTGTGGGGCGGCGCGCTGCTGATGACGTTCACGATCTTCAGCTTCATGTCCGGGATCTTCCACCAGTACTACAACATCGCGTTGGCGCCGTACGTCGCGGCGCTGGTCGGCATGGGCTCGGTGCTGCTGTGGCGGCGCGGCGGCCGGCTGGCGCGGGGCGTGCTGGCGGTGGTCGTCGCGGTGACGGCGCTCTGGTCGTACGTGCTGCTGGACCGGTCGCCGCAGTGGCTGCCGTGGCTGCGGTGGGTGGTGCTGGTGCTCGGCCTGCTGGCGGCGCTGGGGCTGCTGTTGACGGCGGGGTCGGCCGCGCGCGACGGTGCGCCGTCGGCCGCGGACGGCGACCCGGTCACCGACGGCGACGCCGCGGGCGGCGCGACCCAGGCCCCGGGCCCCGTGCCGGGGCGGGCGCGGCGGCGGGTCGGGGTGGTGGCCGGTGTGGCGGCCGGGCTCGGGGTGGCGACGGCACTGGCCGGCCCCCTCGCGTACACCCTGGACACCGTCAACACCGCCAAGGGCGGCTCGATCATCACCGCCGGCCCCGCGGTCCAGGGCGGCGGCGGCTTCCCCGGCGGCGGCCGGGGGCGGATGTCCTGGAAGGGCGGCAAGGGCTTCGCGATGCCGGGCGGCACCGGCGGACGGGGCAAGGCCGGTCAGGGCTTCCCGGGCTTCCCCGGCGGCGGCCGGATGGGCGGCGGTCCCGGTCTGCCGGGCGGCGTGGCCGGGCACGGCGGCCGCTCGCGCGGCGCGGGCGGCATGGGCGGCGGGGGCGGCGCGGGCGGCATGGGCGGTCTGCTCGACGGCGCCTCGGTGAGCACCCAGGCCCAGCGGCTGGTGGAGCGGAACGCCGACCACTACACCTGGGCGGCCGCGGCCGTCGGCTCGCAGAACGCGGCCAGCTACCAACTGGCCACCCAGAAGCCGGTGATGGCCATCGGCGGCTTCAACGGCAGCGATCCGTCGCCGACCCTCGCCCAGTTCCAGCGGTACGTGGCGCAGGGCAGGATCCACTACTTCCTCGTGGGGGAGCGGGGCGGGTTCCGCGGCGCTCCGGGCGGCACCGAGGGCAAGCGGGCGACCGGCCGCGGGCCGACCGGTGGCGGGACGCCCGGCGGCGGTGGTGCCGAGCAGGGCACCGCGACGCAGATCAGCGCCTGGGTCGAGAAGACCTTCACGAAGGTCACCGCGGGTGGTGCCACCTTCTACGACCTGACCCAGCGGAAGGCGTAGCGGCGGCCGGGCGGACCGGCGGACCCCTGCTCCATCGGGCCGCCGGCCCACCCCGCCACAAACGAATGTACGGCGTATAAGAGTCCCTGTACGGTGTAAGCCATCCGCTCGCACCGTACAGGGAGCTCGTATGCCCGCCGTGGCCCCCGGCGCCACCGTCACCCTCCAACCCCCCGGCCGGCCCGCCACGCGCTGGCTGATCCTCGCCGCCATCTGCCTGGCGCAGCTGACGGTCGTCCTCGACAACACCGTGCTGAACGTCGCCGTCCCCTCCCTCACCGAGGAACTGGGCGCGACCACCGCCGACGTCCAGTGGATGCTCAACGCCTATTCGCTGGTCCAGTCCGGCCTGCTGCTGATCGCGGGCAACTCCGCGGACCGCTACGGCCGCAAGAAGATGCTCGCCGTGGGCCTGGCGCTGTTCGGCATCGCCTCGCTCGCCGCCGCCCTCGCCCACTCGCCCGGCGAGCTGATCGCCGCCCGGGCCGGGATGGGGGTCGGCGGGGCGCTGCTGATGACCACCACCCTCGCCGTCGTGATGCAGATATTCGACGACGCGGAGCGGCCCAAGGCCATCGGCATCTGGAGCTCGGTGAACTCGCTGGGCTTCGCCGCCGGGCCGCTGATCGGCGGCGCGCTGCTCGACCACTTCTGGTGGGGCTCGCTGTTCCTGGTCAACCTCCCGGTCGTGGTGATCTCGCTGGTCGCCGTCCTCGCGCTGGTCCCCGAATCCAAGAGCCGCGGCGGTGAACGCCCGGACGTGCTGGGCGCGCTGCTGTCGATGGTCGGCATGGTCGCGGTGGTCTTCGCGATCATCTCCGGGCCGGTGCACGGCTGGCTGTCGGGTCGGGTGCTGCTCTCGGCCGCCGTCGGCGTCGTCGGCCTGGCGCTCTTCGCCTTCTGGGAGCTGCGCATCCCGCACCCCATGCTGGACATGCACTTCTTCCGCAACCGCCGGTTCGTCGGCGCGGTCGCCGGCGGCATCCTGGTCGCCTTCGGCATGGGCGGCTCGATGTTCCTGCTCACCCAGCACCTCCAACTGGTGCTCGGCTTCGGCCCGTTGGACGCCGGTCTGCGGATGGCGCCGCTCGCGCTCACCGTCGTGCTGATCAACTTCACCGGCCTGGGCGCCCGGCTGATGCCCCGCTTCGGCACCCCGGGCATGATCGTCACCGGGATGTCCCTGCTGGCCGTCGGCCTCGCCGCGATATCCCTGCTGGGCGGCCACAGCTACGGCGGCATGCTCCTCGGCCTGGTCGTCATGGGCGTCGGCGTGGCGATCGCGATGCCGACGATGGCCAACGCCGTCATGTCCGCGATCCCGCCGGCCAAGGCGGGCGTCGGCGCCGGCGTCAACGGCACCCTGATGGAGTTCGGCCAGGGCCTGGGCGTCGCGGTGCTCGGCGCGGTCCTCAACTCCCGCTTCGCCGCGCTGCTCCCGGTGGTGGCCGCCGGCGCCGGCTCGCTCCCCGCGGCCCTGGCCCGTACGCACTCCGCCCCCGAGCGCACCGCGGTGCACGACGCCTTCGCGTCCGGCATCGGCACCAGCCAGTTGGTCGGTGCGGCGGCGGTGTTCCTCGGTGGGCTCACCGCCGCGGTGCTGCTGCGGCGGGCGGAGCGCGTGGAGCGCGCGGCCGCGGTTCCGGCGGCGAGCACCGGCCAAGATCCGGCCACCGCGGCGGCGGAATAGCATCGGAGTCGGAAGACGGGGCCCCGCCCGTCCCGTCGTCCGTCCCGTCGTCCGGGCCGACGGTCGTCCCGACGGGGCGCGCCCAAAGGTCCGGTCCCATCGCACGACCCAAGGAGGGGCGCCATGGCAGCGGCGACGAACGAGCGCGCCGAGCAGCTACCGCACAGCGTGTGGCTGACCGAGCGCCCCCCGCTCAGAAGGAAGGCGGAGCAGCCGGCCGGACTCGCCCTCGACAAGATCGTCGAGGCGTCCGTCCGGCTGCTCGACGCCGAGGGCCTGGCCAAGTTCTCCATGCGGCGCCTGGCCGCCGAACTCGGCGTGACCGCGATGTCCCTGTACTGGTACGTCGACACCAAGGACGACCTGCTCGAACTGGCCGTGGACGCGGTGGCCGGCGAGCTGGCGCTGCCCGACGACGCCGAAGCGGACGCCACCGCCGACTGGCGCGACCAGCTCCGCGGCCTGGCGACCACCTACCGCGACGTCCTGCTGCGGCATCCGTGGGCGCCGCGCCTGCTCGGCGAGTACCCCAACATCGGCCCGCGCTCCACGGCCTTCTCCAACGCCACCCTGCGGGTCATGGCCCGCAGCGGGCTGGGCCCGGACGGCACCTCCGGCGCGCTGGCCTCGCTCTTCCACTTCGTCTACGGCTTCGCCACCATCCGCAGCCTGCACGAGGCCCGCTGCCGCGCCGCCGGCCTGAGCATCGACGACTACTTCGCCCACGTCATCACCGCGATCTCGGACCGTCCCGACTTCGCCGAGACGATGGAGCTCTCCACCCGCGCCGGCTACGCCATGCCCGACGCCAGCGCCCTCGACATGCTCGACCGCGACTTCGCCTTCGCCCTCGACCTCCAGATCGCGGGCATCGAGGCGATGCGGGCCGGCCGGGCGGACTGAGCACCCGACCACCGCCGCGAGGGGGGCCGCACCCGCGGCTACCGCGCCTCGGCCCGCTCGGGCCACGCGACGCCCTGCCGGTCGATGTGCTGGCCGCCGCGGTGTTCGGTCCGGGCGCAGGGCCGCGGGTTGTTGCTGTCCTCCGGCCGGGTCGCCCCGCAGAGCCGGGGCTGCCGCGCCGGGCACGACTGGGTCATCTCACACCGTCACCAGGTCGGTACGGGTGCGGGCCCGGACCGGTCGGGAACGGTCCGGGCCCACGGGTTGAGGGTCGCAGTCCGGTTCGTCGGACGGGCACCGGACTGCGACGGTCGGTGGGGCGGCCGGCCCGGCTTCCGGTGCGGTCGCGGGACCGCACCGAAAGCCGGGTCAGACCACCGGGGGGTGACTCACTTGGTGAAGGCCGCGGTGCCGTTCGGGGTGCCGAGGCCGGTCGGGCCGTCGTAGCCCTTGCCCGCCGTGCAGAGGTACGCCGGCGAGCAGGAGCCGTTGGCGCCGCTGGTGACGTCGTTCAGCGCGGAGGCGTGGGTGTACGGGTACGAGGCCGCGGTGTCGGACGCGCCCGGGGCACCCGCGAGGGCGTAGACGCCGGCGATGAACGGCGCGGCGGCGCTGGTGCCGCCGTACACGTTCCAGCCGGTGGCCTGGTAGCTGTCGTAGACCGCGAGGCCGGTGGCCGGGTCGGCGACCGAGGCGACGTCCGCCACGGCGCGCTTCGCGCAGCCGGTGTCCTTCTGCCAGGACGGCTTGGCGTCGTACTGCGAGCAGCCCGAACCGGCGCCCTCGCCGCCCGCCTTGGTGCCCCAGACCGACTCGCTCCAGCCGCGCGTGCTGCTGTCCTTCTTGAGCGAGGTACCGCCGACCGCGGTGACGTACTGCGAGGCCGCCGGGTACTCGACGCCGTAGCCGCTGTCACCGGAGCTGACGGTGATCGCGACGCCCGGGTGCTTGAAGTACTTCTCGTCCGAGGTGGCGTCGGTGGAGTCCTCGCCGCCGCCGTAGCTGTTGGAGACGAACTTGGCGCCCATGGTGACCGCGCGGTTCACCGCCGCGCCCAGGTCGTCCATGTTGGCGCTGTTCGCCTCGACCAGCAGGATGTGGCACGAGGGGCAGGCGGAGCTGACCATGTCGACGTCGAGGGATATCTCGCCGGCCCAACCGGAGTCCGGTGCCGGGTACTTGGTGCCGCCGTTCTGGTCGACCTTCTTGAAGCAGCCGTTGGCGGTGGTGCACTCGGGCAGGCCGTACTGCTTGCGGTAGGTGGCCAGGTCCTTCTCGGCGTTGGGGTCGTCGTTGGCGTCGACGATCGCCACCGTCTGGCCCGAACCGCCGGTCTTCGGCAGCTTGTACGCGCTTTGCAGGTCGCTGGGGCCGAAGCCGGACGGGGTGAGGTGGCGGCCGAGGGACAGGCTCTGCTTCACGTCCGTGCGGGCCACCGCGTTGCACGCCATGTAGCCGGGCTTGGTCGGCTCCGAGCACAGGCGGTGGGTGTGGACGGCGGTGGACGTCGACGCGGTGGGGGACGCGTGCGGGGCGGCCGGGGCCGGGGCGGCGCCCGCCGGGGCGGCCGCGATGAGACCGCCGACGACGAGGGTGGCCGCCGAGAGCAGGGCCGGGACGCCGCGGCGCGCCAGCCCTCCGGTGCGGTCCGCTCTGTTGCTGTCCGCCGTGCGCTGTCGCAGGGAAGGCAAGGGAATGACCTCCGTGGGGGGAGTGGGGAAGCCGGCGACCCACGGTCCGCGGACGCCGGGTGGGGGGATGCGGGTGCGGTGCTGAAACGCGGTGGTGCCGGTGGTGCGGGTGGGGACCGGAGCAGCGGCGTCGCGTGGTCCGGGCGGCATGTCACGGACATGACAGGCAACGATGCGAAGGGGTGAGGTGCAGCCCCCCGCAGGCCCCCCGTCACGTCGCGGGCATGACGTCCGGCCCCCCGTGGACTCCGGGCAACTCCGGTGGTGCGTCGCGCACATGCACTCGATGGGTGCCACCCCGGTCAGTGGTGGCTTATGAGGAAAGTAGTGAACACACCGTCAAAGGGACACCCGGTTACGGCAAAGCCTTCCTCTCGACCGCTTTTGGCAGCCTCCCGGACACCGACCCACCGGGCGGCGCGGCCCGATACCTTGGTGCGTCATGGAGTGGGAAGAAGACGCGGTGGGCAACCTCGTCGCGCTGGGCCTGGCCCGTTACGAAGCACGGGTCTATCTCGCCTTGATCCGACGGGAGTCGTACACCGCCGCCGAGGTCGCGCGCGAGGCCGACGTGCCGCGCCAGCGGGTGTACGACGTGCTGGACGCGCTGGTCCGGCGGCGGCTGGCCAATGCGCACCCCGGGCGGGTGGCGACCTATTCGGCCGTCGCGCCCGAACTCGCCGTCGCCCGGCTGGTGGCGCTGCAACGCGAGTCCCTGGAGCGGCTGGAACGCGCCTCCGACACCCTGGCCGCCTCCCTCCAGCCGCTGTGGGCGGACGGCCGCCGGCACAGCGACCCGCTCGACTACGTCGAGGTGCTGCGCGATCCGACGGTGATCGCCGAACGGTTCGCGGACATCCAACGCCAGGCCCGCCACGAGCTGTTGAGCTTCTGCAAGCCGCCGTTCGTCGCCCCCGCGGAGAACGCCGAGGGCATGACCGCCGCCCGTCGTCTGCACCGGGCCGGCGGCACCGTCCGCGCCATCTACTCCTCCGGGGCGCTGGAGGACGCCGGCATGCTCGCCAACGTCCGCAGCTTCGCGGAGGCCGGCGAGGAGGCCCGCTTCACCGCGGACCTGCCGCTCAAACTCGTCATCGCCGACGCCTCGTTGGTGCTGTGCGACATGCCCGACCCGGTGGCCGGCGGGGACTCCACCACCGCCCTGGTCATCGAGCACCCGGCGCTCGCGGCCTGCCTGCGGCTGGCCTTCTTCACGGTGTGGGAGAGCGCCGCCACCGCGCCCGAGCCGCGCGAGGCGCTCCGGTCGTAGCCGAAGGGGCGGGCCCCGGCGAAGGAATCGCCGGGGCCCGCCCCTTTCGCGCGGACGCGCACGGACCCGCGTCCGGACGCCGCTCAGCCCATGGGCAGGCTGTCGCCCTGCACGGCCTGGATGTCCAGTTCCACCTTCAGGGTGGTGCCGATGGCCGCGATGCCGGCGGCCACGACCTGGTTGTAGTTCATCTTGAAGTCCTCGCGGCGCAGTTCCGCGGTGGCGCGGAAGGCAGCGCGGACGCCGCCCCACGGGTCCGGGCCGGTGCCGAGGTAGCTGAGGTCGAGGTCCACGGGGCGGACCACGCCGTGCAGCGAGAGGTCGCCGTGCACCGTCCAGCGGTCCGGGCCGGCCGGTTCGAGACCCGTGCTGCGGTAGGTGATCTGCGGGTAGACCTCGACGTTGAGGAAGTCCTCGTTGCGCAGGTGGCCGTCGCGCATGCCGTTGCCGGTGTCGATCGACGCGGCCTTGATGACCGCCTCCACGCGGGACTTCTCGACGTCCTCGGCGATGTCGATCCGGCCGCTGAACTCGGTGAAGCGGCCGTGCACGCTGGAGATGCCCAGGTGCTGGGCGACCGCCGCCACGGTGGAGTGCATGGGGTCGATGGTCCAGGGGCCCGGCGGCGGCAGCTCCACGCCGCCCTGGCGGGCCAGGACCACGTTGCCGACGTCCATCCGGCCGCTGGCCGTCACGATCGCGCTGGAGGCGATCGGCGCGTAGCCGACCGCGGTGACGATGACCGTGTAGGGGCCGGCCGGCAGCGGCTCCGCGCTGCGCACCGCGCCCTCCTGGTCGGCGGACGCCCGCAGCACCTGCGCGCCCGTCATGTCGGTGACGGTCAGCACGGCGTGCTGTACCGCCCAGCCGTCCCGCGTGCGGACCTGCGCCCGTACTCCCGCAGCTCCCGCGCCCGTCGAAGTCATTTACGTGCCTCTCCCGTTCAGTGCCGGTCCGTACCGCGTGGTGCCGGTGCGTGCCGTGCCTGTCCGTGCGTGTGTCCGTGTGAGCGGGTGGTCCGTCGGGCCCTGCGGGCCCGGGTGGTCCCGGTCCGGCCCCCGGTCGCCGCCGTTCCCCGGCCGGTCGGTGGGGGTCGGACTCCGGCGGCGGCGCTGCAGGCCGTCCCCTGCCTGTGCGCAGCGCCGCCGCCGGAGTCCCGGGTCCGGTCCGGGGCGCGTCTCCGCTCGACGCGCGCCCCGGTCCGGGGTGTGTCGCCCGGGCCGCCGCGGTCGCGGGGCCCGGGTCCGGGTCAGTCCCCGGGGTGGGCGAGCTGGACGTCGTAGCCGTCCACCCCGCCGGCGCTGATCGCCAGCCCGTTGGCGACCGGCGGGTAGCCGCTCGCGATGACGGTGTAGTCGCCGGCGTCCAGGTCGGTGAAGGCGTAGGCGCCGTCCGCACCGGTGGTGGAGGTGGCCACGACGTTGCCCGCCGCGTCGACCAGGGTGACCCGGGCGTCGGCCAGCGGGGTGCGGTCCGCACCGGCCCGCACGACGCCCTGCACCCGGGCGCCGGACAGCAGCTCGATCTCGGTCCGGGTGGTGCCCTGGCCGCCGATCTCGACGGGCTGGGCGGTGGGCCGGTAGTGCGCCGCGTTGACCGCCACGGTGTAGGTGCCGGGGGTGAGTTCGGCGAAGGCGAAGGTGCCTTCGGCGGGGGTCAGGCCGGTGGCGAGCACCTCGCCGCGGACGTCGGTGACGACGACCATCGCGCCGCCCACCGCCTCGCCGGTCACCGCGCTGCGGACCAGGCCGACCAGGCCGCTGGTGCCGCTGAGCAGGATGTCGTAGGCGTGCGGCGCGTCGCTGATGACGACCGTGGACGCCTGCGGCTGGTGGCCGTCGGCCGCCGCGATCAGGACGTAGGAGCCGGCGCCGGGCGCCTGCAGTGCGTACGAGCCGTTGGCCTGGGCGACCGAGCGGCCCAACTGCCGGCCGCTGAGCGAGATCAGCGTGACGGCGGAGCGGGGGACCGGGCTGCCCTCGGCGTTGCGGACGAAGCCGTGGACCGCGGGGCCGACCGGGGCGGCGTCACCGCCGCCGGCGGAGGCGAAGGCGGCCAGGGGCTGGGTCGCCTGGGCCGGCTTGGCCCAGGACGGCGTGTGCAGGCCGTCGTCGTCGGATATGGAGGGGGCGGCACCCACCAGGGCGGGCTCCCGCTCCTCGACCGCGGCGGCGGACGCCGGGGCGGACGCGGCGAGCGGGGCCGGTGCCGCGGCGGCCGCGGGGGTCTGGGACGCGTCGCTGTCGCCGTCGCCGGCGAGGGCGCGCTCCGTACCGGACTTGCTGCGCAAGGCGACCTCCTTGATGAACAGGGTGATGAGCAGGGCGATGAGGGCGAACGGAGCCGCGTAGAGGAAGACGTCGCCGACGCCGTGCCCGTACGCGTCCTCCATGATCGACCGGATCGGGGCCGGCAGCGCGGACAGGTCCGGAATGCCGTCGCTGCCGGTGCTGCCGTGGCTCGCCGCCGCGGCGGCCTTGGGGCCGAGGGCGGTCAGCCCGTCGGTCACGTAGTGCGTGACGCGGTTGGCGAGCGCTGCGCCGAGCGCCGAGACGCCCACCGCACCACCGAGGGTACGGAAGAAAGTGACCAGCGAACTGGCAGATCCGATGTCCTGGGGCGCGACCTGGTTCTGGGTCGCCAGGACCAGGTTCTGCATCATCATGCCGACGCCCAGGCCCATCAGCGCCATGTAGATCGCCGCGTGCCAGTACGGGGTGTCCGCGCGCAGCGTGCCCAGCAGGCCGAGACCCGCGGTGAGCAGCACGCCGCCGCTGACGAGGAAGACCTTCCAGCGCCCGGTGCGGGTGATGATCTGGCCGGAGATCATCGAGGCGAGGAACAGGCCCATGACCATCGGGATGGTCATGACGCCGGACATCGTCGGGGTCTTGCCCTCGGCCAGCTGGAAGTACTGCGAGAAGAAGACCGTGCCGCTGTACATCCCGACGCCGACGCACAGGGAGGCGATGGTCGCCAGGGTGATCGTCTTGTTCCGGAACAACCGCAGCGGGATCAGCGGCTGTTCGACCTTGGACTCGACGATCACGAAGACCACCGCGAGCAGCAGCGCACCGCCGACCATGGCGAAGGTCTGCCAGGAGATCCAGTCGTAGTTCTTGCCGGCCAGGGTGACCCACACCAGCAGCAGGGTGACCGCGGCGGCGATGAAGAACGAGCCGGCCCAGTCGATCTTGACGCCCTCGCGCTTGACGACCGGGAGCTTCAGGGTCTTCTGCAGCACGATCAGCGCGATGATGGCGAACGGCACGCCGACGTAGAAGCACCAGCGCCAGCCGAGCCAGCTGGTGTCGGTGATGACGCCGCCGAGCAGCGGGCCGCCGACGGTCGCCACGGCGAAGGTCGCGCCCAGGTAGCCGCTGTAACGCCCGCGCTCGCGCGGGGAGATCATCGCGGCCATGACGATCTGGGCCAGTGCGGACAGACCGCCCACGCCGATGCCCTGCACCACGCGGCAGGCGATCAGCATGCCGGTGTTCTGCGACAGACCGGCGACGACCGACCCGCCGACGTAGATGATCAGCGCGACCTGGACGAGCGCCTTCTTGCTGAACAGGTCGGAGAGCTTGCCCCACAGCGGCGTGGTCGCGGTCATCGCCAGCAGCGCCGCGGTCACGACCCAGGTGTACGCGCTCTGCCCGCCGTGCAGGTCGTGAATGATGTGCGGCAGCGCGTTGGAGACGATCGTCGACGACAGGATGGCGACGAACATGCCGAGCAGCAGCCCGGACAGCGCCTCCATGATCTGACGGTGTGTCATGGGGCCGTCGTGGGAGCCGCCGTGGCCGCCCCCATGCTTGGCATGCCCGCCCCGCACACCTGCTGGTGAGGTCGTAGCCATGTAGTTCCTTACTTCCTTTGCTTCGCTTCTCATCCGGCGGCGGGTGAGCGGGTGGGGGAGGGGGAGTCGTGATGTGCCCGGGTGCGGCAGTCGCCGAAGCTCGTGCGGAGCCTGGCGAGCAGCTCGATGAGGTGCCCGACGTCGGTGTCGGTCCAGTCGTCCAAGTACCGGGCGAGCGTCTGCGTGTAGCGCTCGGCGAGCTCCGCCAGGAGCTCCCTGCCCTTCGGGGTCAGTCGCAGCAGCCGCGACCGCTTGTCCGCCGGATCGGGCTCGCGCTCGATCCAGCCGCGCTCAGCGATGTGCGCGACGTGCCGGCTGGTCACCGACATGTCGATCGCGAGCAGCTCGGCCAGCTGGCTCATCCGCATCTCGCCGTGCCGGTCGAGGAGCGTGAGCACCCCGGCCGACGCCGGCGGGCAGTCCTGGGGCAGGATCCGCCCCATCTCCCGCTTGACGGCCCCGACGGCGCTGAGTTGCCGGGCCAGCTCTTCGTACTGACTGTGAGCGGCCACCGGCTCCTCCACGCCTCTTCACCTGCGCAACCTACGCGGTTGTTTTGTTGCTTGGGGCAACCATAGGCAAAGTTGGTTGCTGAAGGCAAACGATTTGATGGCGAGAACGGCATGGAAAAGGCAAAGCCTGACCCATGTAAATCCCAAGAAACTCGTTTTGGCACGTAAAGGTGCTGGTCAATGCGGTAGTGAAAGATCAACTCGACGGCCGCGTGCCCTTTGTGCCGCCCCGTCCCCCCGTGTCCACCCCACCCCTCACGCCATGTACGCGTCACGCGCCCCCGCGTAGACGCCCCGCCTACACTCCGTGACCAGGCGGTATGCGCTCCGTAGGCGGGTCCCGGCGCCCCTGTCCGCCGCCCCCGCGCGGGCACGCGGAGGATACGCGCCCCAAGGGTGCCCCCACGTCCGGGGTTCGCTAGGGTCCTTCCCCATGGCGACCAACCCGCAGAACCAGGCCGAGGGCAACTACGACCCGGCGGGCAGCACGCAGATGTTCAAAGCCTTCGTGGACGACGGCGGCACCCCGCAGGGCGGCGCCCCCCAGGGCGGCCGCCGCGCACCCGCACCCCAGCAGGCGCCCTCGGGGCCGCGCGTCGGCCTGATCGTCGGCGTCGTCGTCGCCCTCGTGGTGGTGGCCGGCGCGGCCTGGCTGGCGCTGGGCTGAGCGCCCGGGTCCGAACCCGGGCCGGATCAGCGGCACTCCGCGCAGACGTCCCCCGGACCGCCCTGCCGCAGCACCGTCTCCGCTGCCGCCTCGGCGAAGGCGCGGATGCGTCCGGTGTCCGCCGCGGCCCGCCACACCAGGCCGTACTCCAGTGGGGGAGCGTCGTCGAACGGGACGTACGCGATATTCGGCCGGGCGTAGTACCTGACCTCGTGCGCGGCGGCCGGATGTACTCCTCGCCCCGCCCCGACCAGGGCGAGGAGCTCCTGCCGGGTCGCCGCCCGCTCACCACGCTCGACGGGACGGCCCGCCGGAGTCGTGCGCGGCAGGAGATGGTCGAGCCAGTACTCCGGTACGGGCCCCGAGAGACTGAGCACCTTGTCCCCGGCGAGGTCCTCGACCCGGACGGAGGGCCGCTTCGCGAAGGGGTGCCGGGTGGAGACGGCCAGCACGCGGGTGTCGGAGATCAGTACGGGCCCGGTGGCCAGATCGGGCTCGACGACGGGGAACTGGGCGAGCAGCAGGTCGAGTTCTCCCGAGCGCAGCAGGCCGAAGGGGTCGGAGAGCGGGGTCTCGTGCAGCAGGACCTCGCCGGCCGCCGGATGCCGCTCGCGGTAGGCGGAGGCGGCGAAGAGCACGAGCTCACCGGCGAGCGGACTGCTGAACCCGACGCGCAGCGGCTCGGCCAGACCGCGTCCCGCGGCGACCGCCCGCTCGACGCCAGCCCTGATCAGCTCGTAGCCGGGGCGTATGTCGTCCGCGAGGCGGCGCCCGATCGGCGTCAACTCCACGCGTCTGCTGGTCCGTTCGAAGAGCGCCGCGCCTATGCGCCGTTCCAGTTGCTTGATGGTCTGGCTGACCCGGGCCTGTGAGACGTGCAGGCGCTGCGCGGTGCGGCCGAAGTGCAGCTCCTCGGTGAGGGCCAGGAAGATCTCGACGTCGCGGCGTTCCATAACCATCAGGTTATCGATCGTTGCGGAACCGGCCGTTGTTCGGGTTCCGCCGGACGACCAAGGTTGAGGACATGAACGCCGACCTGAACACCGCCGCCAAGCCCCTCGCCGTCATCACCGGAGCCAGCTCGGGCATCGGCGCCGCCACCGCCCGTACCCTCTCCGCACTCGGCCACCCCCTCCTGCTGCTGGCCCGCAGGGTGGAGCGGATCGATGCGCTCGGCCTCCCCGACACGCTCGCCAGGTCCGTCGATGTCACCGACGCCGAGGCGGTGGCCGGGGCCGTCCGGGAAGCCGAGGCGCTGTACGGCCCCGCCGACCTGATCGTCAACAACGCGGGCGTGATGCTGCTGGGCGAGGTGGCCAGGCAGCCGGCCGACGAGTGGGAGCGGATGTTCGACGTCAACGTGCGGGGGCTGCTCCATGGGGTACGTGCGGTCCTGCCCGGCATGATCGAGCGCGGCCGCGGCACGGTGATCAACGTCAGCTCGGTCGCGGGCCGCAGGACCTACGCCAACCACACGGTCTACAGCGGCAGCAAGTTCGCCGTGCACGGCATGTCCGAGAGCCTGCGCGAGGAGGTCGCGGGCCACGGGGTCCGCGTCGTCACCATCGCCCCGGGGGCGGTGGAGACGGAACTGCTCTCGCACACCACCGACGAGCTGGTGAAGGCCGACTACCAGGCGTTCAAGGACTCCATCGAGGTGCTCGCCCCCGAAGACGTGGCCGCGGCGATCGGCTTCGCGTACCAGCAGCCGCAGCGCGTCACCCTGCGCGAGCTGGTCCTGGCGGCCACAGCCCAAGTGGCCTGAGGCCAACGATCCGGCCAGCGGAGGGAGTTCGCCCGACGGCCACCGTCCGCCCGGGCTCGACATCCCGCCGGGCCTCGCCCGGCACCCCACCGCCGACGCGGCCCCGCCCGGCGCGCACGCCCACCGAGCGGGACCGCTCTCCCTCACCGCGCGGGCGAACCCACCGCGGCATCCTTCAGGGGAGCGCCCGGGACGCTCCCCGCAGGACGGACCGGGCTGCTTCTCGGGCTGTCCGGTCGGGGGCTATGGGGCGGACGGTGCCCCGTCCTCAGCGTCGAGGTCGTCCTCGTCCTCCTGCAACCACAGCAGGCGAGCGCCCCGACTCTCCGACACCCGGTGCACCTTGGCCAGACGGTCGTTCAACTCCACGGCCAGAAGGTGGATTTCTCCCGGCGTCCACGCCCGGTCGGCCAGGATCCGGTAGGCGTCCTCGATGAGTTCGGCCGCCGAGGCCATCTGCTCCGCCTCGACCCGATCGGCGAGCCGCGAGACGTACCCGACCCCGTTGCCGCGCAGCAGATAGCACGGCTTCCCGTCCCAACTGGCCCACGGCAGCAGCCGCGCGCCGTCGATGGCGTTCATCGGGCGGCCACCTCCACTCCGTGCAGCCGACGCGGCCCGACCGCCCGGTGGCAGCCGTGGGCGGGCAGTAACAGGTCCAGCAGCGTTTCGAAGATCGTTCGGTTAGTGTGCAGCACTGTCGTCAACCTCCATGGGGTTGAGGGCCACGCCCCCGGGCCGTCCACCAACGGTCGCGGGGGTCTTGCGTGTGGCGGGTGATCTGGCGTCGATTTGGTCGCCCGGTCGTGTACCGGGTGTAGTCAATTGGTCACCATGGAGGCCCAAGTTCCAATAGGTTGGGCGGACTTCAGTAGCGAAACTGAGATTCATGCTGCGCTGTGCTGCGGTGCCCAGCGGTAAAAGTGGGAGGTCACAGGGTTGGATGAGACGACGGCCCCTGAGGGCTTCAATCCTCTTCAACGCTTCGGTGCGGACGTGAAGCGCGTACGACTCGGCCGCAAGCTGACGCAGAAGCACCTGGCCAAGGCCGTGGGCTATTCCGATGGCTACGTCAGCATGGTGGAGGCGGGGAAGCAGATGCCCAGCGCGAAGTTCGCCAGTGGGTGCGACCTGGCCTTCGGCACGAACGGCCTGTTTGCCGGCTTGTTGAAGAGACTTGATGAGGCCGATCACCCGAGCTGGTTCGTCTCGTACCTAGAGAAGGAGAAGAAGGCGGCCAGCATCCTCGACTACTCGGTCCACGGCATCATGGGCCTCTTGCAGACGGAGGCGTACGCGCATGCGATCTTCCGCGCCGGGCACCCGCACGCGCCAGCGGACGTGATCAAGGGCAAGGTCGATGCCCGCATAGGTCGCCGCACCGTGATGGCCCAGGAAGACCCGCCAACACTGTGGGTGGTCCTGCACGAGGCGTGCCTGAGAACGCACGTCGGCGGACCCGCAGTGATGGCCGCCCAGTTAGGGCACTTGATCGCCTCGGCCGAGAGCCCCGGCATCGACATGCAAGTGATCACGTTCGCTGCTGGGGCTGCTGCGGCGCACGTGTTGCCGTTCACTCTGCTCACGTTCCACTCCGAGCCCACCATCCTCTACTCGGATGGCCCACTCGGGGGCAAGCTCTACGACAGGGAGCCAACTGTCGCGACCGCCGTGCGCAACTATGATCGGCTGCGGGCGCACGCCTTGTCTCCGGATGATTCGCTCGCAATGGTCAAGGGATTGCACAAGGAGTTCATCTCATGAGCGCAGGCATAGACCTCGCCGCCGCCGCGTGGGTCAAGTCCTCGTACAGCGGATCCGACGGCGGCCAGTGTGTCGAGGTCTGCCTGACCTTCGCGCCGGATGGGGTGGTCCCGGTCCGGGACAGCAAAACCCCGGAGGGCCCGGTCCTCTCCTTCCCGGTGGCTTCCTTCTCCTCCTTCATCGCGGCGGTCAAGGGCAACGCGCTTTCCCACTGACCCTGGTGCGCTGAACGAGCAGCAGAACGGCCCCCGACCGGGGGCCGTTGTCGTATCCGTACGGAAGGAGTCCGCCGCCTCTCGCCGGCCCGGCTACGGTCGCCGTCATGAACGTCCGGTGTACCGGGGACGGTTCACGTCTCGGCGCCCGCGGGACGCACACGGCATGGTGCGCCCCGTCAGTGCGACCTTCCCTCCGCCATCAGCCGCCCACTAGGGTGATCCGTCCCATAGGGGCGGAAGTAGGAGGTGCCATGGGCAAGCGCGACAAGCCCGATGACAGCGGCAAGCCCGACAAGCTGCCAGGGCAGCCGTGGACCCCGCCCAAGGAACCGCCGCAGACCGACGGCGGTGCGCCCAAGGGCGGCGGGAAGCGCGGCAAGTGAGCGGGCAGTGGCGGGGGATGGCGGCGCGGCTCGTGGCGGACGGCGCACTGACCGCCGAATGGGAGCCCGTCTTCGAGGGCCTGCCCCGGGCCGGGTTCCTGCCCGATCTCTTCTGGCAGCACCATGTGGCGACCGGAGAAGTCGAAGCGGTCGACCGCATGCGTGATCCGCGGCGGTGGCGCGAGGCGGCCGATTCCGTCCACCCTCTGGTGACGCAGTGGGACGACGGGGAGCACGAAGGGCCGGGGAGGGGCCGGGTGGCGTCGTCGTCGGCGTCGGCGCCGCCTGTCGTTGCCGCGATGCTGCGCGACCTCACCGTGCGTTCTGGGCAGCGGGTACTGGAGATCGGCACCGGGACGGGCTGGAACGCCGCTCTCCTCGCGTCCCGCCTCGGTGCCGAGAACGTGACCACGGTGGAGGTCGACACGTCCGTCGCCGCAGCGGCCCGAGGCGCCCTGGAACGGCAGGGGCTGGGGGCGGTCACGGTCGTCTGCGGCGACGGTTTCCAGGGATACCCGGCCCGCGCACCGTACGACAGGATCATCGTCACCTGCGGGGTACACACCTTCCCTCGTGCCTGGTGGGAGCAGTGTCGCCCCGGGGGCGTGATCGTGGTGCCGTGGGGCACCCGCTTCACGCCTACGGAGGCCACGGTCGCGCTCACGGTCGCGGAGGACGGCCGGAGCGCCAGCGGGACGTTCAAGGACCTGGTGCAGTTCATGAGCCTTCGGGCCCAGCGTCGTGCGGTGCCCGAGTACGCGGACTACGTGACCACCGAGTCCAGGGACGAAGCGGAGCGCAGCGCCACGACGCTCACGTTGGCCGAGACGATCGGCGGTGAATGGGACAGCAGCCGGCTCGTCCTCGGCCTGCTCGTCCCCGACTGCACCGTCGTCCTCGACGAGCCGCAGGAGGGGCAACGGCCGGTCTGGCTGTGCAGTGTGGCCGACGACCGATCCTGGGCGTGCGTCCTGTTCCGCGAGGACAGGCAGCATTCCACGGTCTACCAGTACGGTGACCGCCGGCTCTGGGACGAGGTCGAGGCCGCCTACGGCTGGTGGCGGGAGCAGGGCCGCCCCGGCCTCGGCCGCCTCGGCCTGACCGTTGATGACGACGGGCACCACGTGTGGGTGGAGAAGTAGCTCCCCGCTCCCGCGACCGGAGGACCCCGCAGCCAGGGCCGTGCATGTCCGCGGACGGTCACCCTCTGCCGTCGGCCGCCGCCTCCAGCGCCGCGATGTCCATCTTCTTCATGCCCATCACGGCCTGCATCGCGCGGGCCGCACGGGCGCGGTCGGGGTCGTTCAGGATGTCGGCCATCCCGTCCGGGACGATCTGCCAGGACAGCCCGTACTTGTCCTTGAGCCAGCCGCAGGGGCCCTCTTCGCCGCCCTCGGAGAGCTTGGCCCAGTAGTGGTCGATCTCGCCCTGGTCGGCACAGGTGACGGCGAAGGAGATCGCCTCGTCGAAGGTGAACTGCGGACCGCCGTTGAGCGCGGTGAACTCGCGGCCGTCCAGTTCGAACTCGACGGTCAGCACCGTGCCGGCCGTGCCCGGGCTGCCCTCCGTGTAGTGCGTGACGTTCTTGATCTTCGAGTTCGGGAAGACCGAGCAGTAGAACTCGGCGGCCTCCATGCCCTGGGTGTCGAACCAGAGGTTGGGGGTGATCTTCGGCATGACGCGCTCCTGGAGGGGGTGGCCGGCCCGTCGGACGGGCTCGGCTCGCGTGGGTTCGTTGCGACTCATCTACCTGTATCGACCGTCACGCTTCCGGAAACTCATCGCCGTTCGGGTGGCGGATGCGCCGTCCCGCGCCGCCGCGCTCTTCCACGCCCTTACGCCCTCTTCGGCGCGGGCCCTACGCTCGGCATGACCTGAGGACCGACGGAGGAGGCGCACCGTGGGCAAACACCGCTCCCCGATCGGAGACGACGGACAGCAGCCGGGTCGGCCCGTCCCGCCTCCGGAGCCCGCTCCGCCGCCGCAACCGCAGTAGGTCCGTTGGACACCCCTCCAGCGCCCGACGAGGCCGTTGACGGCCTGCTGGCGCAGATCGCCGAACAACTGGGAGCGCCCGTCCCCGCCCGTCTACGGGCGGCCCTCCGCGCCGTACCCCGTCATCTCTTCCTGCCGTCGGCACTGTGGCTGCGCGACGGAAAGGGAGGTTACGAGCCGTGCGACCGCGCGCAGGAGCCCGAACGCTGGTGGCGCGCGGCCTACGGTGACGTCCCTCTGGTCACGCAGTTCACCGTGCTGCCCGACGGGGATCGCGTCCCCGCCTCCTCCGCCTCGATGCCGAGCGTGGTCGTCCGCATGCTGACGGCCCTCAACGGCCCTCGGGGAAAACGGGTGTTGGAGATCGGTACCGGCACCGGCTTCCACGCGGCTCTGCTCTCGTACCTCTTCGGCGCCGAGAACGTGACCTCGCTCGACGTCGATCCAGGGCTCGTCCGCCGGGCCGAGCAGGCGCTGCGGGCGAGCGGCCAGCGGCCGGAGCTGCACTGCGCGGACGGTGCGGGCGGCTGGCAACCGGCCGCCCCGTACGACGCGATCATCTCCACCTGCGCCGTGAGGGCCGTGCCGCTTCCCTGGCTGGAGCAGGTCGCGGCAGGCGGCCGCATCGTCACCCCTTGGGACACCGCATGGTGCAACTACGGCACCCTCGTCGCCACCAAGCAGGCGGACGGTACGGCCGAGGGCGCCCTTGCTCCGTACGGTTCCTTCATGCTGATGCGGGCCCAGCAGACCCATGTCGAACTGCGCCGTGACGTGCTGCGCGACGGACAACACCCCGACCGGTCCACGACCCGCCTCTCCCCATGGTCAGTGGCCGGAAACGATCTCGATGCGCAGATGTACGTGGGCCTGCACGTGCCCGGAGCGTGGCACTCCTGGGACACGGAGGTGGAAGGGGCCCGTACCCGGCTGTGGTTGGCGGACGACCAGGCGACGAGCTGGGCCAGCGTGGACTACGACGGCCGGCAGACCTCGACCTTCGCGGTGGCGCAGTACGGCGTCCGGAAGTTGTGGGACGAGGTCGCCCGGGCGTACGAGCAGTACGTGGCCGCCGATCGCCCCGGCATCGGCCGGCTTCGTCTTCGGATCTGGCCCGAAGGCCGGGAGACACGGCACGAGGTGGGTCCGCCGGCCTGACGCGTCAGCGGGCCCCGCGCGGCAGGCTCGCCTAGGGTGCCCGTTCCGGCCGTGCACGGAGAGCAGGACGCATGACCGCCAAGGCCGACGACCGTCAGTTGAAG
Source organism: Streptomyces lunalinharesii (assembly GCF_039532155.1). Taxonomy (NCBI): domain Bacteria; kingdom Bacillati; phylum Actinomycetota; class Actinomycetes; order Kitasatosporales; family Streptomycetaceae; genus Streptomyces; species Streptomyces lunalinharesii. The sequence continues at coordinate 29,629 of NZ_BAAARK010000037.1, read as the reverse complement.
CCCCGGCGGCATCTCCGCACGCCCGGCCGAACTCGGCTGCCCACCCGTGCACTTCCGGGAGGAGATCCGCAGCCGGATGCCGTCCGGGGACGAGGCGGACCGGCTGTGCCTCGGCGCGGGCACGCCGGTGATCGTCGTCGTCCGCACCGCCCTCGCGGCCGGCGGTCGTGCGGTGGAGGTCAACGAGATGGTCCTGGACTCGGCCGCCTACGTCCTTACCTACGACGTCGAGGCGTAGCGATGGCCGGCCGACCGCCATCGCCCGCCAACCCCCGCCCGCTCACTTCCACTTGAACGTGACGTCCTTGGTGTCCAGGTGCATGCCGAGCGGTACGCGCCAGGCGTCCACGCAGACCCGCCAGGAGCCGGCCGCCGGTTTTCCCGGGGGCAGGGGGAGCGGGAGGGCGCGGGTGGAGTCGAGGGTGGCCCAGTCGATGCCGAGGGCGCCGATGACGTGACTGCCGAAGGTGACGGTGCCGGTGGTGACCGGGCGTGGGCCGGTGTTGAGGAAGTCGATGGTGACCCGCTGGCACCAGCGGACGTCGGTGTCCGCGAGCGCGGGTTTGCCGACGACCAGGCCGGACGGGGCGTTCGGGCCGGCCGGGATGGTCGGGGAGGGCGGCTCGGGTGCGGTGGAACCGCCGGGTTGCGGGGCGGGTGAACCGTCCGACGGGGGCGGGGTGTTGGAGCCCGGACCGTGGTGGCCGTTGCCGTTGCCCTGGCCCGCGGGTGGTGTGGTGGGGGAGCCGGGCGGGGTGGTGCCCGTGGCCCCCGGTGCGTTCGGGCCGGAAGGGCCGGAAGAGCCGGGAGGGCTGGGAGGGCCGGATGTCCCAGGGGAGCCAGGGGAGCCGGTAGGGCCGGAGGTGGCGTCGTTGCCTGGCAGGGGCGTCAGCTCGACGCCGCCGCGTGGGGGCGCGGTCGGGTCGGTGGGGCCTGCCGCGCCCACTGCGGCGTAGCCGGATCCGGCCGCGCTGCCGCAGCCGGTGAGGACGCCGCCCAGGCAGAGCGCGGCCGCAGCGGCGGCGGCAACGTGGGCAGCAGGTGTGGTCCGTGGCATGGTGCGGACACCTCCCAGCGGTAGCTGGGCACAGTGTTGCTGACGAACCATCAGAAGTGAAGGGCGGCGGAGCGCGGGGCTGCGCCGCGCGAGGGTCGGCGCGGGGCCGCAGAGGTGGGGGCGTGACGGGAGTCACGCCACGCGGCCGGTGGAGGCCGAGTCGGGCGTCGCGCGGTGGCGCGCCGTCGTCTTGGTTGCTGTCCGCCGAGCGACCGGATCGGCGCTCGCCGATGCCCCTCGGCGGACCGTGCCTCAGTCCGAGATCAGACCTTCCCGGAGTTGCGCCAGCGTGCGGGTGAGCAGCCGGGAGACGTGCATCTGGGAGATGCCGACCTCCTCGCCGATCTGGGACTGCGTCATGTTGGCGAAGAACCGCAGCATGATGATCTGGCGCTCCCGGGGCGGGAGTTTGGCCAGCAGCGGCTTGAGGGACTCGCGGTACTCCACGCCCTCCAGCGCGGTGTCCTCGTAGCCGAGGCGGTCCGCCAGGGAGCCCTCGCCGCCGTCGTCCTCGGGCGAGGGGGAGTCGAGCGAGGAGGCGGTGTAGGCGTTGCCCACCGCCAGGCCGTCGACGACGTCCTCCTCCGACACCCCCAGGCACACGGCGAGTTCGGGCACGGTGGGCGAGCGGTCCAGCTTCTGGGAGAGCTCGTCGCTGGCCTTGGTGAGGGCCAGGCGGAGTTCCTGGAGGCGACGCGGGACGCGCACGGACCACGACGTGTCGCGGAAGAAGCGCTTGATCTCGCCGACCACGGTCGGCATCGCGAACGTCGGGAATTCCACCCCGCGTTCGCAGTCGAAACGGTCGATGGCCTTGATCAGGCCGATGGTGCCGACCTGGACGATGTCCTCCATCGGCTCGTTGCGGCTGCGGAAGCGCGCGGCCGCGTAACGCACGAGCGGGAGGTTGAGTTCGATGAGTGTGTCGCGCACGTACGCGCGCTCGGCGGAGTCCTTGTCGAGCGTGGCGAGCCGCAGGAACAGGGACCGGGAGAGCGAGCGGGTGTTGATGGCGTCGACGTCGTCATGCACGTGTGGTGCCGGCGCGGGAATCGCGGGAAGCACCTTCGAGCTGCCCAGTTCTACGGACATGCCACCCCCTTGAGGTCGCGGACGGGTCGCTGCGGCGTCCTCGGCCCAGGGCGGACCGAGGAGTTATGCCTCCACCTGAATACCGGAAGCAGCACCACGGCAAACGCGGTTCCAGCAGAATGTCACATGTCGGCAACGCGCTGTAGCGTCTTGTCGACATATCCGTGCAGGAGCGGGTCGCCCGTGCCGGTTAGGCGTCGATCCTGTTTGCGGATCGCAGCCGGGCGAAGCTCCGCGACAGTAGCCGGGACACGTGCATCTGCGAAACCCCGAGTTCCGCACTGATCTGGGACTGCGTCAGATTGCTGTAGTAACGGAGCAGGAGGATGCGCTGCTCGCGCTCCGGGAGCTGGACGAGGAGGTGCCGCACGAGGTCCCGGTGCTCGACGCCGGCCAGTTCGGGGTCCTCGTAGCCGAGGCGGTCCAGCAGGCCGGGCAGCCCGTCGCCCTCCTGGGCGGCCTCCAGCGATGTGGCGTGGTACGAACGGCCCGCCTCCAGGCAGGCCAGCACCTCGTCCTCGCCGATCTTCAGCCGCTCGGCGATCTCGGCGGTGGTGGGGGAGCGGCCGTGCAGCACCGTGAGGTCCTCGGTGGCGCCGTTGACCTGGACCCACAGCTCGTGCAGGCGGCGCGGGACGTGGACGGTGCGGACGTTGTCCCGGAAGTAGCGCTTGATCTCGCCGACGACGGTGGGCATCGCGAAGGTGGGGAACTGCACGCCGCGCTCCGGGTCGAACCGGTCGATGGCGTTGATCAGGCCGATGGTGCCGACCTGGATCACGTCCTCCATCGGTTCGTTGCGGCTGCGGAAGCGGGCCGCGGCGTAGCGGACCAGCGGGAGGTTGGCCTCGATCAGTGCGGCACGGACGCGGGAGTGCTCGGGGGTGCCGGGTACCAGGCCCGCCAGCTCCGCGAAGAGCACCTGCGTCAGCGCCCGGGTGTCCGCGCTACGGCTCTCGCGGGCCGGAGCCTTGGGCGCAGTACGGGCCGTCACGGTCACGCCACCCTTCACAGTGCATGTATCGCAGCATGTATCGCGTATCGCATCTATCTGGCAAAAGCGGTCATAGCATCACAAGACATGTGCACTGTGTGCAAGCACCCCATAACGCCGTGTTGAAGAGAGAGTTGGCGTCGCGTGCGGGTCACGCGCGGGTCGCGCGCGACGGGGGTGCGGTGGGGGGCCCGGGAGCATGGCGAAGCCCCCCGTCCGGGCGGGCGGGGGGCCGGGACGCCGGCGGGGGCGCGGTGGCGCCGGGCGGGGTCAGAACTCGTAGTCGGCGATCACCCAGGTGGCGAATTCGCGCCACTGGGCGGCGGCCGCCTGGTGGGCCGGGTGCTCGATGTAGCGCTTGAGGGCGTCGGTGTCGGCGACGGCCGAGTTGATCGCGAAGTCGTAGGCGATCGGCCGGTCGGTGATGTTCCAGGCGCACTCCCAGAACGTCAGCTCCGGGATCTCCTGCTCCAGCGCGGCGAAGGCGCGGACGCCGGCCTGCACCCGCTCCTCGTCGCGCGCGACGCCCTCGTTGAGCTTGAACAGGACCAGGTGGCGGATCACGGCGGCCTCCGTGCGGCGGGACGATGCGCAGCCGGTCCGGCGGGCCGACTGGGACCTAGCTGACCAGCTGGGTCATGAACTGGCCGACGCTCTGCGCGGCGGTCGAAATGCCTTCGAAGCCTATCTGGACCAGCCCGGCGGCCCGCTTGGGGGTGGCGATGATCGTCCAGAGCACGAAGGCGACGACCAGGTACAACGCCACTTTCTTCGCTGTCGCCATCAGTTCCGTCTCCCCTGCGGCGGGGCCCTGTGCCCCTACGGCGTTCCCCGCGGGCCCCCTGGCCCCCGGGGCCGCTCCGGTTGCCGGTGCGGTCGGGCGAGTGTAACCACAGGTGTTCGAGCGGGGTGGGTGATGCGGGCCGTCCGGCCCTGTCCTTCACATGGGCCTTATGGACCAAAGGCCCACCAAGGGGGGTCCTTCGCCCGGCTGTTGGGGTGGCCCGCGGGCGGCAGGATGGAGGCACGGGCCACGGCGGATCTGGCAGGAATCCGCGGGGCCCTGGGACCAGCGCCCCACTGCGGGGTCCGCGTCGCGCGTTCCCTGACGGTGCGGCGTGGACATCGGGGCCGGTCCTCATCGGGGGAGGCGGAACCAACCCCCTGGCCCGCCTCCCCCGGCCAACGCCCCCGCGCCCCGTGCGCCGGGCGCGCGCACCCGTCCGGGCCGCCCTCCCGGCAACCTCGGGACCGTTCTTCTCGTCCCTCTCCCCGTAAGGCATCCCCGTACGCCGGCGATTGCTGCATGTACGCGACAATCGGCCGGCACGGAGCGCGGACCCGCGCCGCGGCGGCCGACCGCCGCGGCACGACGGCCCGCGCGGGACGACGAGAGGAACACGGGGCTCCAACGGTGAAGATCGACTGGAACCGGCGCACCTGTGCGCGGCGCGGACACATCACCTACCTCCCGCACGAGACGCACCTCCAGGAGAGGCTGCACGCCAGCACGGCCCTGGGCACGGCCTGGCGCTGCCTGCGCTGCGGGGACTTCGTGCTGGGCGAGCCGCACGGCTCCGGGCCGGCCCGCGACGCCCCGCTGGTGCCGCGCGGGAAGGCGCTGCGGGACCTGTTCATCCTGCGGTTCCTGGCCGTGGAGCGGGCGCTGCGCGGGCTGTTCGTCGTGCTGGCGGCGCTCGCCGTCTGGCAGTTCAGCAACAGCCAGGACGCGGTCCGCCAGTTCTTCGACAAGAACCTGGACGTGGTCCGTCCGGTCGCCGTGCACTTCCACTACGACCTGGACCACTCCCCGGTCGTCGACACCATCCGGAAGACCTTCGGCTACCAGCACTCCACCCTGTTGCTGGTGGCCGCGCTCCTGCTGGCGTACGCCCTGGTGGAGATCGTCGAGGGCGTCGGCCTGTGGTGGTCCCAGCGCTGGGCGGAGTACCTGGCGGTGGTGGCGACCGCGGCGTTCCTGCCCCTGGAGATCTACGAGCTGACCGAGAAGGTCAGCTGGGTCAAGATCGCCACCCTGGTCATCAACATCCTCGCGGTGCTCTACATCGCGGTCGCCAAGCGGCTGTTCGGGCTGCGGGGCGGTCGCGCGGCCTTCGACGAGGAGCGGCACAGCGCTTCCTTGATGGAGGTCGAGACGTCCGCCGGGGTGTCCGCGCCCGCGCCCGCCCATAATGGCTGAACGCACCGTACGAGGGGGAAAGCAACCCATGCGACCGAAGCACACGAACTCCGCGCACCGGCAGTCCGGTTCGCCGCACGCACCCACCCGCCGGACCTGGGGTCGCCGCCCGATGGTGGTGCTGGCGCTGCTGTTCGGCATGGTGGCCGCCGCCGCCGGCCCCGCGGCAGCCGCCGGACTGTCCGAAGCCGCCGCGGCCCGTCCCGCCGCCGTGGCCGCCCCGCACGCCGCGTCGGGCGCCCGGACGACCGTCGCCGACGCCGCCGAGCGCGTCGCGGCGGCCCCCGCGGCCCCCGCCAAGTGGCGGCACAGCGCGCACAGCAGCCACCACCAGGTGACGCACCAGGCGTCCTTCACGTCCCACGACAAGCCGAAGAAAAAGAAGATGGGCTTCTTCAAGAAGCTCGGCGTCTTCCTGATCGTGATCGTCGTGGTCATCATCGTCATCGTGATCCTGTTGATCTGGTTGATCGTGCACTTCATCCGGAAGGCTTTCCGCCGCCGGGACTGACGGATCGCGTCAATTCCTTCTGCGCCGTCCGCGCACTACGGGGGCGGTCGGAGTCCACAACGGACTCCGGCCGCCCCCGTTTTCGTTTTCCGTGCGATTTTCCCGGGGATTTCCGAGTGGCTGAAAAGGGGGCGCCGCTGGCCGGCGGCCGGTTCGCGCGCTTGCGTCGCCCGGGGTCGCCGTGAGCGGCCTGAATGTTGAGCAAAACCCCAGGTCGGAGGCGCATGCGAAACGTAAAGAAATGCGTCGCACTATCGTACTAATGGGGAATCGAGTCATTTCATCGGTTTTTCTTGACGAGGATTACCGCAGTCCGCAGCAATGGTTGTCGAGCACTCACCCGGAGCGTTGGCGGGTGTGACTCGTGGGGTAATTGAAAAATCCACGGAAAGGGGAATCGTCATGGCCGAGGAAGACGACCTGTTCGAGGAGATGGCCATTCCGGAGTCGGAAACGGCCTTCGCCGGCCACAGCTGCCTTTGTTTCGTCACCGAATACGACGACGCGGAGTCGGCGGAGTAACGGCGCGACGTGCCTCCCGGCCGGCGGACGAACCGGCCGGGAGGCACTTCCGCGCCCCCCACCCCACGGCTTTCGAAGGCGGACAGCATTGGAAACCCCCCGGCCCCCCGCCCCGCTCACCCTCCGCCGCGACGTCCGGCTCGTCCGTCGCGGCCGGCACCTCTACGTCTGCGCGAGCACCGGCACCCTGCGGGTCCCCGTCCCGCTTGCGGTCGATGACGCGGACCACCAGACGGTCACCCTCGACGCGGTGCCCGGGCGGGTGGCCGAGGCGCTGCACGCCCGCGGCCTGGCCCACCCCGGGGACGGCCGGCTGCCGCACCCGCTCTACGGGGCCGGCGCCGAACGGGCCCGTCGGCCGGTCGTCGTGGTCGGGGACGGCCCGTTGGCCAGCGAGGTGGCCGCCCTCCTCAACAGGGCCGGGGCACGGACCGCCCCGCCCGACACCACCGACCAACCCGGCGCCGTGGTCCTCCCGTTGGGCCGGCCCGAAGACGAACTCCGCCGCCGCACCGCCCTGGTGCTGGACCGCGGGACACCGCTCGTGACGTACCTCAGCACCCCCACCCGGCTGCTGCTCGCCACCCTCAGCCCGCCGCGCACGCCCTGCCCGGTCTGCCTCGTGCGGCGGATCCGGGCCAACCACACCTGGCAGCCGGTGGCCGCACTGCCGCTGGAGGTGCTGCTGGGCGCGGCGGAGAGCGAGGCGTGGCCGACCACCGCGGTCGCGGCCGGCGCGGTGGCCCACGCGGTGCTCACCGCCCTCGCCGCCCCCGAGGCGCCCACCGGACCTCCGGAGCTGACCGAACTCGACCACGCCACCTGGGAACGCACCGGGCACGCCCTGTTCCACACCCCCGGCTGCCCCGCGTGCGCGACCGCCGCCGTACCCCCCAAACGGGACGGGACGGCCACCGTGGACGTCGCGGAGAGCTGGCGGCTGATGCGCGGCGCGGTCGACCCGCTGACCGGGCTGGTGCCCGAACTCCGGGTGGACCGGCCGAGCGGCCCCGACGGCACCACCTACGCGCGCACCGCCGGCATGACCACCACCACGTGGTTCTCCCCGGTGGCCGCCGAGGCCCGTGGCGGAGCGGTCAAGAGCGACCCGGTCAACGCCCGGGTCTGCGCGGTGGGCGAGACCATGGAGCGGTACGCGGCCGGGGTGTACGACCCCGACCGGCTGGTCCGCGCCACCCTCGCGGAACTCGGCGACGCCGCCGTCGACCCGCGCAGCCTGCCGCTGGGCTCCGCCGAGGAGTACGCCGCCCAGCGCCGTTACGCCCCCTTCGACCCCGCCGTGCCGATCGACTGGGTGGCCGGGACCTCCCTGGCCACCGGCCGCCCGCGGTACGTCCCGGCCTGCGCCGTCTACCTGCCCTACCGCTTCCCGCGCGCCCACAAGCCGTGGTTCGACCCGATCTCCACCGGGCTCGCGGCCGGCGGCTCGTACCACCACGCCGTCCTCGGCGGCCTGATGGAGAGCGTCGAACGCGACGCCACCCTGGTCTTCTGGGAGAACCGGCTGACCCTGCCCAGCCTCGACCTGACCGGCCTGCCCGACGGGCCCGCCCGGCGCATCGTGGACCGGATCACCGCCGAGGGCGCGACGGTCACCTGCAAGGACCTCACCACCGACCTGGGCATCCCGGCCGTCGCGGTGCGGTTCGCCGGAGGCACCGCCGAACGGCCGGTCGTGGTGCACGCCGCGCGCGCCGACCTCGACCCGCACACCGCGCTGCTGGGCGCGCTGGAGGAGGCGTGCCTGTGCCGGACCGGCGCCGGCATCTGGCTCGAAGAGGGCGAAGTGCCGGCGGCCGACGCCGCGTTGAGCAGCCTGAGCGAGTTCTGCCTCTACTACTGCGCGCCCGACCGCCAGCACCACCTGGCCTTCTGGGCGGACGGGCCGCGGCACCCGCTGCCCGCGGCCCGGCCGGCCGGCAGCCTCCAGGACGACGTCGCCGAGGCGGTCCGCCGGCTCGCCGCCCGCGGCCACGAGGCGATCGCCGTCGACCTGACCCCCATCGACGTCGCCGAATGCGGCGTCAGCGTGGTCCGCACGGTGGTCCCGGGCCTGTGCCCGCTCACCCTGCGCAGCGACTTCCACCGGCGCGGCGGCCCCCGCGTCCGCCAGGCCCCGGTCGCCATGGGCGTGCGCAGCACCGCGCTGACGGAGGACCAACTCAACCCGTGGCCGTTGCCGTTCCTGTGAAGCCCGCCGACCGCCACCAGCCGACCGCCGCCGACCCGCCGGAGGGACCGGACCACCGCATGGACGACACCACGGCCCACGACGCCCCGGGCGCCCCGCACGGCGCCCCCGACCACGACGCCCGTCCCTACCGCCGCAACCCCGACCTGCTGCTGGAGTGGGCGGACGGCGGCGGCCCGGTCCTCGTCGACTGCGGCAGCTGGCGGAAGTTCGCCGCCAAGCCCGTCCTCGTCGACCTGCTCAACCAACTCGACCGCCCGCACACCGCGGACCAACTCCAAGGCCGCTGGCAGGAGTCCGCCCCGGGCGGCGACGTCCGCACGCTGCTGGCCCGGCTCGCCGCGGCCGGCATCCTCCGGCGCTGCGCCCCGCCCCCGACGGACGCCGCCGAGGCCGCCGTCGAGGGGGCCGTCGACGACGCGGGGGACGACGCGGGGGACGACGTGCGGGACCCCGGCGCCGGCTGGACCGCGTACGAGCGCGCCGTGCACGCCCGCTCGGGCCTCGGCCCGGACGCCGCGGCCGGCCGCGGCACCCCGCCGCCGGCCCGCCTCCACCACCCCGGCGTCGACGCGGCGATCGCCCTGCCCGACGGCGCCGACGCGCCCAGCCGCCCGCTGGCCGACGTCCTGGCCGCGCGCCGCAGCGTCCGCGGCTACGCCCCCGACCCCGTGCCGCTGCCGCTCCTCGCCGCCCTGCTGGCCCGCGCCGCGCGGGTCCGCGGCCACCTGGCGCCGCGGGCCTACCAGCAGACCCAGCGCCCCGCGCCGTCCGGCGGCGCCCGCCACAGCCTGGAGATCCACCTGGTGGCCCGGGCGGTCACCGGACTGTCCCCCGGCGCCTACCACTACGACCCGTTCGCCCACGCCCTGCACCGGCTCGCCCCCTGGACCGACGAACTGGCCGCCTTCCAGCAGCGCACCGTCACCGACCCCGCACTGCTGGACCACGCGCCCCCGGCCAGCCTCTGCCTGACCGCCGTGGCGGCCCGCACCACCTGGAAGTACGAGGGGATGGCCCTCAGCCTCATCTACCGCGACACCGGCTGCCTGATGCAGACCCTCTCGCTGACCGCCACCGACCTGGGCCTGGCCTCCTGCCTCACCGGCCGCATGGAGGCCCCGTTCACCGCCCCCTTCCTGCCGCCGTCCCTGCGCGCCCACCTCAGCCACGTCGGCAACATGGCCCTCGGCCTCCCCACGAGCCCCCTGGCGGCCCCCGACGTCACCCCCCTCGCCCCCTGACGCCCGATCAGTTGCCGTGACGCCATAGGAATCCCCTATGGCGCCCGCTGGAATTTGGTCTTTGCCTCGCGTTCTTTTCCGGATCTACCGTGAAACCGCTCGACGAGGTGCGCACCGCGAATTCTCCGAAGATTCGCGCCCGGCGCACATCGCTTTCTCGTTCCGTCGAGCGGACCACACGAGCGAAAAGGACCGGCACCATGACCACGAGCGAAACCGGACGGGAAACGCCAGCACTCGCAGGAAAGCGGGCACTGGTCACGGGCGGCACGCGCGGCATCGGAGCGGCCGTGGTGCGCCAACTCCTCGCCGCGGGCGCCGAGGTGCTCACGACCGCCAGGTCGGCGACGAGCACGGTGCCGCAGGGGGCCGCCTTCGTGACGGCCGACGTGCAGACGCGGGCCGGCGTGGAGGCGCTCGCCGCGGCCGCGCAGGAGACGCTCGGCGGGGTGGACGTCGTCGTCCACAACGTGGGTGGGGCGGGCCCGCACGCGAGCGCCGCGGCCATTCCCGACGAGGAGTGGCAGGCGGCGCTGGACCTGAACTTCCTGTCGTCGGTGCGGCTGGACGCGCTGCTGGTGCCGGGGATGCGGGAACGGCGTTCGGGGGCGATCGTGCACGTCTCCTCGGCCGCGGTCCGCACCCCGGTGGGGCCGTTCCTGCACTACACCACGGCGAAGGCGGCGCTGGAGAACTACAGCCGGGGCCTGTCCTTGGAACTGGCCCCGTTCGGCATCCGGGTCAACACCGTGTCGCCCGGCCGGACCGCCACCCCCGGCGGCGAGGCGACGCGGGATCAGTGGGCGCGCCTGGCCGCGGCGCCGGGCCAGACCAACGCCGCCGACAGCCCACCGCTGGGGCGCGACGGCCGGCCCGACGACATCGCCGACGCCGTGCTGTTCCTGGTGTCCGACCAGGCGGGCTGGCTGACCGGCAGCAACCTCGTCGTGGACGGCGGCGAATTCCCCCGGGGATGACGCCGACGGCATTCCGGAACACCGCTTTCGGAAAGACGAATTCAAGGAATGGACGTGAGTCGGTCGCGGCACCGCGTTCCGGAGAAATGAGAAGAAGGAATCCCGGCATGGGCAAGTACAGCGGCAAGAACGCAGTGGTCACGGGCGGCGGCAGCGGCATAGGGCTCGCGACGGCACAGCTGCTGGTGGACGAGGGGGCCCGGGTGATGATCACCGGCCGCTCCCAGGCCACGCTCGACGCGGCGTTGGAACGCCTCGGCGCGCACGCGGTGGCCGTCCGGGGCGACGTGGCCGCGCTCCCCGACCTGGACGCGCTGGCCGACCGCGTGCGGGACGAATTCGGCACGCTCGACGCCCTGTTCGTCAACGCCGGCATCGCCACCCTCACGCCCTTCGCGACGACGACCGAGGAGGCGTACGACGAGCTGTTCGCGATCAACGTCAAGGGCGCCTACTTCACCGTCCAGAAGCTCGCCCCGCATCTGAGCACCGGTGCCGGCGTCGTCCTCACCACCTCGGTCGCGAACGTCATGGGCGTGCCGGAGACCAGCGTCTACGCGGCCGGCAAGGCGGCGCTGCGCTCGATGGCCCGCAGCCTGACCCGCGAGCTGCTGCCGCGCGGCATCCGCGTCAACGCGGTCAGCCCCGGCCCCGTCGACACGGGGGTCCTGGAGGCCGCGATGCCCGCAGAGGCCGCCGAGCAGTTCAAGGCGCAGCAGGTCGCGGGCAATCCCATGCGGCGCTTCGGCACCCCCGAGGAGATCGCCGGGGCGGCCGCGTTCCTCGCCTTCGACGCCACGTACACCGCCGGCGCCGAACTCGTCGTGGACGGCGGCGCCACCCAGCTCTGAGCCGGCCCTACCGGTCCGCCAGGGGCACGGACCAGCGCTCCTGGCGCAGGAGTTCGAGCAGGGCCGTCTCCGCCGGACCCGCGCCGTGCCGCACCACGGCGAGGACGGGCTGGGACACGGCCGGGAACACCGGACGCACCAGGTGCTCGTGACCGTGCGGCACCGCGGAGGCCGGCACGAGCGTCGCCCCCAGCCCGTGGGCGGCCCAGCGCACGGCCGTCGCCGTCTGGGACACGCGGGCGGCCGTGGTCGGGGTCAGCCCGTGGTCCCCCAGCGTCTCCAGCAGCACGCCGTCGAGGGCGCTGTCGCGGTCGAACCGCACCCACGGCTCGCCCGCCAGCTCGCGCAGCTCGACCCGCTCCGCGGCGAGCTGCGGGTGCCCGGCGCCCAGCACCACCACGAACTCTTCGTCGCCGAGGTGGTGGGCGTCGGAGGGGCTCCGCTTGCACGCCGCCATCAGGGCGAGGTCCAGCACGCCCCGCCGCCCCAACTGCTCCATCTCGGCGGAGCTGGGCTCTTCGAAGACGGTGACCTCCACCCGCGGGAAGCGGCGACGCAGCGCGGCCAGTGCGCCCGGCAGCTGCCGCGTGCCGAACCCCATCTGCACCGCGACCACCAGCTCTCCCACCAGCTCCTCGGCGCCGGCCCGTGCCGTCGCCCGGGCCCGCCGCGCCGCGCTCACCGCGGCCTCCGCCTCCCGCAGGAACGCCCGGCCGACCACGGTGGGCACCAGTCCGGTCGGCGTGCGGGCGAACAACTCCACGCCGAGGTCCCGCTCCAGCCCGCGGATCTGCTGGGACACCGACGGCTGGGCGACGTGCAGCAGCTCCGCCGCCGCCGTCACCGACCCCTGTTCGGCAACGGCCAGGGCGTACTCGAACTGACGCAGGCTCATCGGTGCCCGTCCCCTCCCCGCGGGGACCGCGGCCCCCGTCGTCCTCGCTGTCACAGCGGGCAACCCGGTTCCGCCGGCGGAGATTCCCGCGCCCCGTCCGTGGGCCCCGGGCCGCGGCGACGCCGCCGCCGATCCGCCGCCGCGTGAGCCACCAACTCCGTTGCCCTCAACGGGAGATGGGGAAGCGCCGGACGGCTGCCGCGGCAACGCCTCGTCCCCCACCCGCGCCGATCGCCACGCAGCCCCCACGCACAACACCCCCCTGATCTGCGTTTCCGCAGTTCAGGGGGGTGTTACTGGCGGTAGCGGAGGGATTTGAACCCTCGGTGACTTGCGCCACACTCGCTTTCGAGGCGAGCTCCTTCGGCCGCTCGGACACGCTACCGAGAGAGAGCTTAGCCCAAGGGGCCCCGTGCGCCGAAATCGGATGGCCGTCAGCGGGGCGGGCGGCGGTCAGCGGTCGCGGAAGAAGGCGGTGAGGAGGGCGGCGCAGTCCGCTTCCAGGACACCGTCGATGACCTCGGGACGGTGGTTGAGCCGGCGGTCGCGGACCACGTCCCAGAGGGAGCCGACCGCGCCGGCCTTGGCGTCCCGGGCGCCGTAGACGACCCGGTCGACGCGGGAGAGCACGATCGCGCCGGCGCACATCGTGCACGGTTCGAGGGTGACGAGGAGCGTGCAGCCGGTGAGCCGCCACTCGCCGGGCCGGCGCCCGTCGCCGTCCCCGGGAGCGGCGCCCTCCCGGAGGGTCCGGGCGGCGGCGCGCAGCGCGAGGACCTCGGCGTGTGCGGTGGGGTCGCCGGTGGCCTCGCGCTCGTTGTGGCCGGTGCCCAGGACCGTGCCGTCGGCGGACAGCACGACGGCGCCCACCGGGACGTCGCCGGTCCCGGGGGCGCGGGCGGCCTCCACCAGTGCCCGGCGCATCGCCCCGGTCCAGGGGTCGCGCAGCGGGTCGGGCGTGGGGGAGGGGAGGGAGGCGGACGGAGGGACGGTCATGTCCCCAGTGTCGGGGACCAGGTGGTGCGGCCGGTGCCGGGCCCGGCGGTGCGAGGGCCCGGCGGGTTCAGCGGACGGCTTCCAGGAGGTCGGAGCAGCCGAGGGCCTCGGCGATCGAGGCGAGGGCGTCGCCGTCGAGGGTCAGCAGCTCGCGCTCGCCGACGCCGACGTCCTCCAGGAGCCGGGCGTCGCCGAGGGGGCCGCGGGCCACGGGTGCCTCGTCGGGGTCCCCGCCCTCGGGGTCCTCGTCCTCCGTTTCCGGTTCGCCGTCCTCGGTGCCGTCCAGGTCGAGCAGGTCGAGGTCGTCCTCGTCGCCGTCGTCGCGGCCGAGCAGCTCGTCGGTCAGCATCGCGCCGTACGAGCTCCTGGCCGCCATCGCGGCGTTGGAGACGAAGACCTTCGGGTCGTCCTCGCCGTCGATCCGGACGACGCCGAACCAGGCGTCCTCCTGCTCGATGAGGACCACTACCGTGTCGTCGGCCGCTGCTTCTCGGGCCAGGTCGGCCAGATCGGTCAGCGTTTCCACATCGTCGAGCTCTGTGTCGCTCGCTTCCCACCCGTCTTCGGTGCGCGCGAGCAGTGCGGCGAAGTACACCGTGACTCTCCCACTGGTAGAGGCGTGCCGGGCCGGGCGGGGCGGCGCTGCACGCCGCTGCTTCCCGCCCCCTTCGGAATCGTGGCAGAAACATCGCGTCCGCGCGGCGTCTTCGACGCTGCGTCGTGCGGACGTTGTGAGAGATGTCGCTCACGTGCCGGAGCGCGGGCGGCGTACGGCGGGCGCCGGGGCCTTGCGGCTCGGTTAGTGTCGAGGTATGCGGATCCACGTCGTCGACCACCCGCTGGTGGCGCACAAACTCACCACTCTGCGCGACAAGCGCACCGACTCCCCGACTTTCCGGCGGCTCGCCGACGAGCTGGTCACCCTGCTCGCCTACGAGGCCACCCGTGATGTGCGCACCGAGCAGGTCGACATCGAGACGCCGGTGACGGCGACCACCGGCGTGCGGCTGTCGCACCCCCGCCCCATGGTCGTGCCGATCCTGCGGGCCGGGCTGGGCATGCTGGACGGCATGGTCCGGCTGCTGCCCACCGCCGAGGTCGGCTTCATGGGCATGGTGCGCAACGAGGAGACCTACGAGGCGCACACCTACGCGACGCGGATGCCCGACGACCTGTCGGGGCGGCAGGTGTACGTCGTCGACCCGATGCTGGCCACCGGCGGCACGCTGGTCGCGGCGATCAAGGAGCTGATCAAGCGCGGGGCGGACGACGTCACCGCGATCTGCCTGCTCGCCGCGCCCGAGGGCGTCGAGGTCATGGAGCGCGAGCTGGCCGGCACGCCGGTCACGGTGGTCACGGCCGCCGTCGACGAGCAGCTCAACGCGGACCGCTACATCGTGCCGGGCCTGGGCGACGCGGGCGACCGCATGTACGGCACGGCCGGCTGACGGCCCTCTTCGCCACTTACGGGGCCCCGCACCACGCCGTGGTGCGGGGCCCCGCGGCGTTCAGCACTTCGCGGGGGCCGGTGCCTGGGCCGGGTGGGACAGCAGGGCCAGGGCCTTGGCGGCCTGCTGCGGGGCGGTCAGCTCCTTGAAGGTGCCGCCGATGATCAGGTCGAGGTCGGCGCCCTTGCGGTCGTCGGTCTTCAGCTGGGCGCCGGCGAGCTGGGTGGCCAGGACCTTCAACGCGCCCTCGCCGGCCGCCGCCGGGCCGAGCAGCATGCCGGTGCCGGCCACCTTCTTGTCGTAGGCGGCCGGGGCGTTGCCCACCTTGCCGATCTTGAAGCCGCGCTTTTGGAGTTCGTCGGCGGTGCGCTTGGCGAGACCGGAGCGCGGGGTGGCGTTGTAGACGTTGACGGTCAGGGACGCCGGGGCGGGCGGTGCGGCGGCCGGCGGGGCGGCCTTGGCGGGACCGGCGGTGCTGTCCGGGCACGGTCTGGTGTCCTGCGCGGCCTGGGCCGTACTGCCCCGGCCGCCGAAGACGTCGATGAGCTGCAGAGTTCCCCAGCCGACCAGCCCGAGGGCGCAGGCGCTGGCGACGATGCCGAGGATGATGCGGCGACGGTGGCGGGGGCGGCGCATCCGCGGGTACCTGTCGCCTGTGATGCGGTACTTACCGCCCATTCCTGGAGGCGTCAGCATGCTCATGGCCGCAGCGTAGTCCCGGGCGTGTGCCGTGCCTACTAGATGATCAGTGCGTTGTGTGAGGGAAACCCGAGTGGGCCAATTCGACTGGCGCCGCGGCGGGTTCTGGTGCTGACGCCCGAACGGCCCGGCGGGCGCGGTCCCCCGAGCGTCAGTTGTCGAGTTCGAGGACGCGGGCGTGCAGCACCTGGCGCTGCTGGAGGGCCGCGCGGACCGCGCGGTGCAGGCCGTCCTCCAGGTAGAGGTCGCCCTCCCACTTCACGACGTGGGCGAAGAGGTCGCCGTAGAACGTGGAGTCCTCGGCGAGCAGCGTTTCGAGGTCGAGCTGCTGCTTGGTGGTCACCAACTGGTCGAGGCGTACCGGGCGCGGGGCGACGTCCGCCCACTGGCGGGTGCTCTCCCGGCCGTGGTCGGGGTACGGCCGCCCATTTCCGATGCGCTTGAAGATCACACGGAAAGCCTACCGGGCCAAAGGCACCGGGCGCAGCCAGGAGGCGGCGGAGCAAACGAGAGCAATCGCGGCAAAATTGGATCATTGGTGGGTGATGAGCTGGCTGATACGGCACGAACGGGCTATCGCTCGTTCGTCCGCCCGCAGCGGTCGTGCGACGCCGCGGAACGTGGCCGGATCACCACCGTCCGGTGACCGGTGGGCCCGGCTGCCAGTACGTGACCGCGGCGGTGCCCGGGTCCACCCGGACCGGTGCCCGGCCGTCCACGCCGACCTGCGCCGGGGTGGTGCGCGCGGTCAGGGCGATGCCGAATTGGGACGCCTTTTCGGCCGTGCTGGCCGGGGCGCTGCGGCCGCCCGGTCCACCGGGTGCGGCGGCGGTGAGCACTTCGGCGTAGGCGGTGCCGTCGGGCGGGAGGACGACCGGGGTGCGCGGTCTGCTGTACGGCAGGGGCGGGAGCGGGCCGGGGAGCCGGTCGCCGAAGTGCAGCAGGGGGTAGGGCTGCGCGGCGAAGGTGCAGGTGCGGTCCGCGATGTTGGTGACGGTCAGCAGCATGCGGCGGTCCCGGTGCGGCTCCGCGCCGGCGTGGAACCGCAGCATGTCGGGCGTGCAGGCGTTCCGGTCGCCAAGGTGCGTGCCGGCGGTGGGGGCCGGGGCGGAGGCGGTGCGCGGGCCGGTGGCGTCCCACTCGCCGCCGGCGTTCTGGCAGGCGGCGAGGGGGAGGGCGGTCGCGGCGGTCAGGAGGGCGGCGGCGAGGGCTCGGGCGGGGCGGGCGGCGCCGGTGCACCGGGACCGGACCGGGGGCGAAGGTGCGGGCCGGAGGGGCATGGGCACGATTCTCGGGGAAGGGGGGCCGGGGCGGACAGGGGCCGGTCAGCGAACGCCGGGCGACGCCTTGCCCGTGGGCGGGGGTGGGGACGGGCTCGACGAGCCGGGCATGGGGCGGCCGCTGGGTGTGGCGTCGCCGGTGGCGCGGCCGGACGGCCGGTGGGTCGGGACGGGCGGGGCGATGCTGGGCGTGGGACGGCTGGCGGGGCTGCCCGGGGGGGTGCGGAGGGGGCCGCGGCCTGGTTCGGCGGAGCGGTCCGGGGAGGACGGGGACGGGGCGGGGCTCGGGGTGGCGCTGTGCGGGGACCGGGTGGCCGGGGTCGGCGGGGCGGCCGGCTGCGGCGGGGCCGGGGCGCGGTCGGAGGTGGTGGCGAGGTGCGCGGCGAGGGCGACCACGGCGGCGGTCGCCGCGGCGGCCAGCGGCAGCGCGAGGCGGCGTGGCCGGACGCGGGTGCGCAGGGCCGGCCAGGACGGGCGGCTGCGGCCGGGGTGCGGACCGGGGGGCGCCGCCGGGCGCAGGTCGTGGACGTCGACGGCGTCGGCGCGGGCCGCGAGGGCGCGGCGCAGCCGGTCCTCGACGGGGCGTTCGCCCGTGGCGTCCCAGGGGGCGGTGTCGCGGGTGCTCAAGACCGTTCCTCCAGGATCTTCTCCAGGGCGTCCAGGGCGCGGCTGGCCAGGGACTTCACCGCGCCGCGGCTGATGCCGAGGGTCGTGGCGATCTCCGCTTCGGTCAGGTCGCCCCAGTAGCGCAGGACCAGTACCTCGCGGCGGCGGGCGGTGAGGGCGCCGAGCGCGGCGAGGACCTCGCGGTGTTCCTCGTCGAGTACCACCCGCTCCTCGGCGGACGGCGCGTCGGTCTCGTGCGGCGGGGTGTACTCGCGGGCGGTGCGGCGGCGGCGCAGTACCGAGCGGGCGGCGTTGACCACCGCGGTCCGCAGGTAGGCGAGGGCGTTGTCGACCTCGCCGAGCTGTTCGCCGTGGCGCTTGTAGAGGGCGGCGAAGGCGTCCTGGACGACGTCCTCGGCGGTGGCGCGGTCGTCGACGAGGAGGACCGCCAGCCGGACCATCCTCAGCCGGTGGGCGTGGTAGAGCTCGGTGAGGGTGGGCCGGTGCGGCTCCGGGGCGTCGTCCCAGTGGTGGGCCGACTGCCGTGCGGCAGCGGGGAGTTGGTGGACGGAGGTGGAGTGGTGGGCCGGCGACTCGCGGCGGACGGCGCGCAGCAGGCGGCGCCAGGCGGCACGCCGGAGCCCCGGCAGGGCGAAACCTGCCGGGGCCGGGTGCGGTGCGTAGTGGGCCATGCGTTCCCTCGGGCGTACCCGGTCGGTCAGGCGCGGTTCCGGCGGACGACGTAGAGCGCGCCGCCGCCCACCGCGATCAGGGCGGCCGCGCCGGCGCCCAGGGCGAGGGTGGTCCCGGAGGAGGCACCGGTCTTGGCGAGCTGCTGGCCGTCACCGGCGTCCTTGCCGGGGGCCGGCTGGCTGCCGGGGCGGCTGGGGACCGGCGAGGGGGTGGCGGTCGCGCCGGGCGGCACCGGGGACGGGGTGGCGCGGTGGCCCGCGGGGTAGGTCGGTTCGGGGCTCGGGGCGCTGCTGTGGCCGGGGGGCTGGGAGGGTTCCGCGCTCGGGCGGCTGCCGTGGCCGGGCGGCTGGGTGGGGGCGGGCGACGGGCTGGCGCTGGCGGCCGGGCCCGAGGCGTGTGCGGAGGCGGCGTAGGCGGTGCCGGTCGTCGAGACGGCGGCGAGCGCCATGGCGGCCAGGAGGCCGGCACCGGCCGCACGGCGCGTGCGGGAGGGACGGGCGGTACGGGACGGGTTCACGGTCGGCTGCTCCAGTTCGTCGACGGTGGCGCCGGGGGGCGCCCTCACCCGAGACGACGTGCGGCCGGGGGCGGGGTTGCCGCCCGCGCCGAAAAACTTTTCGCGGGCCGGCTCCGCGTTCGTGACCGTATCCCGTGGCGGCCTGCGCCCCCTTCCCGGCCCGGGTGGTCCTAGCCGGTCGCCGCCGCCGTGCCCACCAGCCGGTCCGGGTCGGCGTGGTCGTGCGCGCAGGCGTCGGCCGGGCCGTGCACCGCCCAGGCCGGGAACGGGTCGTCGGCCGTGGCGGGGACGGGCTCGTCGGGGGCGAGGAGGCAGGCGGTCAGGGCGGCGTGCAGGGGTGCCGGGCGCAGGTCGGTGCCGATGAAGACGAGTTCCTGACCGGACGGGGCGAGCGGGGCGGCGGGGCTGTCGGCGGCGTCGGCGGCGTCCGTCCCGGCCGGTTCGAAGCGGGCGACCGCGCCCGCCTGGGACCACAGGCCGGTGACGCCGGGCCGGGTGGCGAGCCGGAAGAAGCCCTTGGAGCGGAGGACGTCGCCGTAGTCGCCGCCGTCCATCCCGGTGGTGACGAACTGCCAGAGGCGGCCCGGGTGGAAGGGGCGGTCGGCGCGGAAGACCGTGCTGGAGATGCCGTACTCCTCGGTCTCGGGGACGTGGTCGCCGTTGAGTTCGCGCACCCAGCCGGGCGCCTGCCCGGCGCGTTCGAGGTCGAAGCGGCCGGTGTCCAGGACCTCGGCCAGCGGGACCCGGCCGTGCCGGGCGGGGACGATCCGGGCGGCCGGGTTGAGGCGGGCGAG
Source organism: Streptomyces lunalinharesii (assembly GCF_039532155.1). Lineage (NCBI taxonomy): Bacteria > Bacillati > Actinomycetota > Actinomycetes > Kitasatosporales > Streptomycetaceae > Streptomyces > Streptomyces lunalinharesii. Next base: position 10,041 of record NZ_BAAARK010000037.1, on the reverse strand, counting down.
GGCGGCCCGGAGGCGGTCCGCGGTGGCCGGCTCGACCAGGTCGGTCTTGTTGAGGACGAGGACGTCGGCGAACTCGATCTGGTCCATCAGCAGGTCGCTGACGGTGCGCTCGTCGTCCTCGTACGGGGCCAGGCCGCGCTCCACCAGGGCGTCGCCGCCGGCGAGTTCGGGCAGGAAGGCGGCGGCGTCGACGACGGTGACCATGGTGTCCAGGCGTGCCAGGTCGCCCAGGGTGGTGCCGTCCTCGCGCGCGGCGGCGAAGGTCGCGGCGACCGGCATCGGCTCGGAGATGCCGCTGGACTCGATCAGCAGGTGGTCGAAGCGGCCGGCCCGGGCCAGCTGGTCGACCTCCGTCAGCAGGTCGTCGCGCAGGGTGCAGCAGATGCACCCGTTGGTCAGCTCGACCAGGCGTTCCTCGGTGCGGGAGAGCGCCGCGCCGCCGCCACGGACCAGGGCGGCGTCGATGTTGACCTCGCTCATGTCGTTGACGATGACGGCGACCCGTCGGCCCTCCCGGTTGGCCAGGACGTGGTTCAGAAGCGTGGTCTTGCCCGCGCCGAGGAAGCCGGAGAGCACGGTGACGGGCAGGCGGGGGCGGGTCGGCACGGCGCGGTCAGCCCTTCGGGTCGATCAGGCCGCGCCGGTACGCCGCGGCCAGCCGCTGCGGGACCTGGTACACGGCGCCGTCGACGGTGACCGGCACCAGCTGCGGGGTGCTGGCCTTCCACTGGGCGCGGCGGTGGCGGGTGTTGCTGCGGGAGAGCTTGCGCTTGGGCACGGCCATGGTGGTGGGCCTTCCGTCGATCGGGTGGGAGCCGGACGGGACGGAGGCTATATGGAAATGGCTACCGTTTTCAATTAGACTGCGGTGCGGTGCCGGGGGTCACGGCACGCACCACGCCCGGGGCAGCCTGTGGGGGCGGCCCCGGGCGCTCGCCCGCGCCGCGGCGCGGGGATGACGGGTCGTCAGCGCGGCCGGTCGGTGCGGCCGGCGCGACGGCTCAGATCGTCGACGTGTCGATCACGAAGCGGTAGCGGACGTCGCTGGCCAGCACCCGCTCGTACGCCTCGTTGATCCGGTCGGCGCTGATCACCTCGATCTCCGAGGTCAGGCCGTGCTCGGCGCAGAAGTCGAGCATCTCCTGGGTCTCGGCGATGCCGCCGATCAGCGAGCCGGCGATCGAGCGGCGGCCGCCGATCAGCGCGAACGGCGCGATGGGCAGCGGCTGCTCGGGGACGCCGAGCTGGACCAGGGTGCCGTTGGTGCGCAGCAGCCCGAGGTAGGCGCCCATGTCGAGGTTGGCCGAGACGGTGTTGACGATCAGGTCGAAGGTGCCGGCCAGCGCCTCGAAGGTGGCCGGGTCGCTGGTCGCGTAGTAGTGGTCGGCGCCGAGGCGCAGGCCGTCGTCCTTCTTGCGCAGCGACTGGCTCAGGACGGTGACCTCCGCGCCCATCGCGTGCGCGATCTTGACGCCCATGTGGCCGAGGCCGCCCAGGCCGACCACCGCGACCTTCTTGCCGGGGCCCGCCTGCCAGTGGGCGAGCGGGGAGTAGAGGGTGATGCCGGCGCACAGCAGCGGGGCCGCGGCGTCCAGCGGGAGCGCGTCGGGGATGCGCAGCGCGTAGTTCTCGTCGACGACGACGTGGGTGGCGTAGCCGCCGTAGGTGGCCTCGCCGTTGCGGTCGGTGTCGTTGTAGGTGTTGACGGTGCCGAGCTCGCCGGTGCAGTACTGCTCCAGACCGGCGCGGCAGTTGTCACAGGTGCGGCAGGAGTCGACGAAGCAGCCGACGCCGACCCGGTCGCCCACCTGGTAGCGGGTGACCTCGGGGCCGGTCGCGGAGACCACGCCGGCTATCTCGTGGCCGGGGACGATCGGGAAGTTGCCGCCGTCGCCCCACTCGGCGCGCACGGTGTGGATGTCGGAGTGGCAGATGCCGGCGAACTTGATGTCGATCAGGATGTCGTGGGCACCCAGTTCGCGGCGCGGGACGGTGGTCCGCTCCAGCGGTGCCTTCGGTGCGGGTGCGGCGTACGCGGCGACAGAGGTGTGGGTCATGCCACCGAGCATGCGTGGCTGCGACGGTGCTAACCAGTGCACTCTTGAACATATGCATGGTGTGCCTACTACTGACGGAACCCCCTTGGGGGGCGGGAAGCCCGCGGGGCCCGGCGGCCGGGCGGGGCGGCCGGTGCCCGTGGTCGTCGACCGGCGCACCGAGCTGAGCGACTTCCTGCGCTCGCGGCGGGCCCGGCTGCGGCCCGGGGACGTCGGGCTGCCCGAGCGCGGCGGGCGGCGCCGGGTGCCGGGGCTGCGCCGCGAGGAGCTGGCGCAGCTGGCCGGGGTGAGCGTGGCGTACTACACGCGGCTGGAGCAGGGCCACGGCCAGAACGTCTCGGACGCCGTGCTGGAAGCGCTCGGCACCGCCCTGCGGCTGACCCCGGCCGAGCGCGATCACCTCCGGCACCTGGTCCGCCCGGCCGCCCGCCGGGCCCGGCCGGTCGCCGGCCCGCAGCGGGTGGGGCCCGCGTGCCGGCAGCTGCTGGACGCGTTGGAGCTGGTCCCCGCGTTCGTGGTGGGCCGACGGCTGGACATCATCGGCTGGAACGGGCTCGGCCGCGCCGTGTTCGGCGACTTCCCGGCGCTGCCGCCCGAGCGGCGCAACCTGGCCTGGCAGGTCTTCCTGGACCCGGCCACCCGCGCGCTGTACGTGAACTGGCAGGACAAGGCGGAGGTGACGGTCTCGCTGCTCCGGCAGGAACTGGCGCGGATCCCGGACGACCCCGCGCTGACCGCGCGGATCACCGAACTGACCCTGCAGAGCGAGGAGTTCCGGCGGCTCTGGGCCCGGCACGACATCGAGGACAAGGGCTTCGGGACGAAGCAGCTGGACCACCCGGTGGTGGGCCCGCTGACCCTCACATACGGGACGCTGCGCGTGGCGGCCGAACCGGGGCAGACACTGGTGACCCACCACGCGGCGCCGGGCTCGTCGTCCGAGGCGGCGCTGCGGGCACTGGCGGCGCGCGCGACGGCGGGATGACGGCGGGATAGGGGCGGGACAGGGGCGGGCCCCACCGTCGGACGGGGCGGCGTCGTGGCGGGCGCGCCCCGGCCCCGCGGGGGGAAGGCGGGAACCGGGGCGCGGGCGTGCGGGGCGACCGGTCGCTCAGCCGGTCACCGTGATCGCGGCGGCGGGGCAGATGGTCGCCGCCTCGCGGACCGCGTCGTGCAGCGCGGCGGGCGGCTCGACGTCGAGGACGACCACGATGCCGTCCTCCTCCCGCTGGTCGAAGACGTCGGGCGCGGCGAGGACGCAACTGCCGGCGCCGCAGCACTTCTCCTGGTCGACGTGGATGCGCATGGTGCTCCCAAGTGGTGCGTGGTGGGCGGTGGGGGGAGGTGCCGGACGGGGCTACCAGGCGATCGGCAGGGAGTGCACCCCGTAGATCGCCATGTCGCCGCGGAACGGGATCTCCTCGTGGGGCACGGCCAGGCGCAGGTCCGGCAGGCGGCGGAGGAGGGTCTCCACGGCGATCTGGAGCTCCACCCTGGCCAGCGGCTGGCCCAGGCACTGGTGGACGCCGAAGCCGAAGGCGACGTGGCGGCGGGCGTCGCGGGCCACGTCGAGGGCGTCGCCGTCGGGGAAGACCTCGGCGTCCCGGTTGGCGGAGCTGATCATGCACAGGACGCCCTCGCCGGCGCGGATGGTGCGGTCGCCGATGACGACGTCCTCGGTGGCGATCCGGGGGACGCCGTTGTGGACGATCGTCAGGTAGCGCAGCAGCTCCTCGACGGCGCCCTTGACGAGTGCGGGTTCGGCGCGCAGCCGGGCGAGCTGCTCGGGGTTGCGGAGCAGCACGAGGGTGGAGAGTGCGGTCATGTTGGCGGTCGTCTCGTGGCCGGCGACCAGCAACAGGCGGCCCATGGTGGCGATCTGCGTGTCGTCGAGCTCGCCGCGGGCGACCAGCCGGCTGATGATGCCGTCGTCCGGCTGCTCCCGCTTGGTCCGGGCGAGCCGGGCGAGGTACTCCAGCAACTCGTCCTGGGCGCCCCGGACTTCCTCGGGCGTCGAGCGCAGGGTGAGCAGGACCCGGCTGCGCTCCTGGAAGAACGCGTGGTCCTCGTAGGGGACGCCGAGCAGCAGGCAGATCACCAGGGACGGCAGCGGCAGCGCGAAGTCGGTGACCAGGTCGGCGGAGGTGCGTCCGGTGGTCATCCGGTCGATCAGGTCGTCGGCGAGGCGCTGCACCTCGGGGCGCATCGCCTCGACCTTCTTGACGATGAAGTCGGCGGTGAGCATCCGGCGCAGCCGGGCGTGCTCCGGGTCGTCCATGCGCAGGAAGGTCGGGTTGGTGCCGATGATCTCGCGGCCGCCGGCGGTCAGGAAGGGGAAGCCGGTGCGGTGGGCGTCGGCGCTGAAGCGCGGGTCGCCGAGCACCGCGCGGACGTCCTGATGGCGCGTCACCAGCCAGCAGGAGGAGCCGTCCCAGAGGGTGGCTCGGGTGACCGGTTCGCTGCGGGCCGCTTCGGTGACGGCGGGCGCGGGGTCGAAGGGACAGCCGGGGGCGCGGCTGGCCGGGACGGTGAGGGCGTCGGGGGGAGCGGTGCGTTCTGCGGTCGTCATGCGGCCGGTCCTTCCGCGTGAGCTAATTACCTAACTTAGGTAATTAAGATGTCGTCACGCTAACTCAGGCCCGGCGGGGGAGGGAAGGGCAGATCGCGGCAGCACCGAGGTTGGCTCAAACCGCATGGTCGCGTGGCCGCAGGGCGGGTGCGCGACGGCCGGCGGGGCGATGCGCCGACGGGTCCGACGGGGCGGGCGCGGTGGCCGGATCCTGGTCCGGACCGCGCCGGTTGCGCGGACCGGTCCGGTTACAGTTCCCCCATGTCGGACCCCGCGTCCCCCGAGGACTCCACCGCCGCACTGCAAAGAGTGCTGGCCACGCTGTCCTACCTGCTCACCCGCTCGCGGGCGCACGAGCGCCAGGCGAGTCAGGCGGGCATCACGGCCGGCCGTTCCGACCTGCACCTGCTGATGGCGCTGGAGGACAGCGGAGGCGTCAGCCGGGTCGGCGACCTGGCGGTGCAGCTGATGGTCGAGCCGCCGCACGTCACCCGGCAGATCAGCCAGTTGGAGGCGCAGGACCTGGTCGAACGCACGCCGGACGCGCAGGACCGGCGGGCCCGGCGGGTCGCGATCACGCCGCACGGCAAGGCCGTCCTGACGAGCTTCCGGGCCGCCCGACTGGCCGAATTGCGCCTGGCGTTGAGCGATTTCGACGACGCCGACCTGGACGTCACCAAGGCGGTCCTGCTCCGCCTCGTGGACTACGTCCGCGACAAGCACCTGGAGGAGCCGCGGACGCGGGGGCGCGGGGCCTGAAACGGCGCGGCGCCCCGGGGGCGGGCCGTGCGGCGGCCCGCCGGGGGCGAGGGCACGACGCCGCCGGTGACCGGTGACCGGCGACGCTGCCCGACTCCTCGACTTCTACTCGATCTCGACGCGGCCGCCGTGCGCACCGCCGTTGCCGTTGGCGGAGCCGGACGCGCCGCCCGCGGTGTCGGACGCGGACTGGGTGCCGAGGTTGCGGCGCACCGAGTCGAGGATGGTCAGGCCCTGGCCGACCAGGCCGGCGGCGATCTCGCCGAGGCCGTCGGTGCCGTTGAGGACGTTGACGTTGGCGTTGGACAGGCCCGCGGACGCCTCCTTGACGATCTGCGGGAGCTGGTCGATCAGCATCCGGTCCAGGGCCACCCGGTCGTGCGAGGCGGCGGCCTCGGCCTGGATCTTCATCCGCTCGGCCTCGGCCGTGGACAGCAGCTTGATGCGCTCGGCCTCCGCTTCGGCGGGCTTGACGACCTCGGCGACCAGTTCCTGCTGGCGCAGCTGCGCGCGGCGTTCGGCCAGCTCGGTCTGGGCGGCCAGCACCTCCTGCTGGGCGTGCGCCTGGGCGAGCGGGCCGGCCTGGGCGGCGCGGGCCTGCGCGCGGTCCACCTCGGCGGAGTACTCGGCCTGGACCACCGCGGTCTGCCGGTTGTACTCGGCCTGGTTGCGCACCGCCTCCTGCTGGGCCTCGACCGCCGCCTGGGTGGCCTGCGCCTGGGCGATCTGGGCCTGGCGCTGGATGGCCGCCTTGTGCGGGGCGGACATCGCCTCGATGTAGCCGGTGTCGCCGTCGTCGATCGACTGGATCTGCAACGAGTCGACGATCAGGCCGATCTTGGCCATTTCGGTCTTGGAGGTCTCCAGGACCTCGGTGGCCAGCTTCTGCCGCTCGGTGACGATCTCCTCGACCGTCATCGAGCCGATGATGGAACGCAGGTGACCGGCGAAGACCCGGCCGGTCAGGATCGACATCTGGTCCTGGTCCGACAGGAAGCGCTGGCCGGCGTTGACGATGCTCTCGGTGTCGTTGCCGACCTTGAACGCGATCACGGCGCGCACCGTGAGGGCGATGCCCTGCCGGGTCACGCACTTCTCGGCGACCTCGGACTCGCACATCGCCAGGGTCAGGAAGCGCACCTTGCGGAACACCGGCAGCACGAACTTGCCGTGGCCCGTCACCACCCGGAAGGGCGCACCGCCCTGTCCCCGCCTGCCACCGGAGATCAGCATCGCTTGATCGGGGGAAGGAACGCGGTAACCGAACATCACTCGTCTCCTCAACCAGCGTCGCCGGTCGCACCGGCCGACGCGTCCAACGGATCAGACCACTCCATGACGTCGACCTGGCGATTGCCTCGGGAGTCGATCACGAGCACGGTCACCCCCTTGGGCAGGGGTTCGGCGGACCAGGCGAGGAAGGCTTCCGAGCCACCCCGGATCCGCACCAGAACCTCACCGGGTCCGGCAGTGCCGCGGGTGCCGATCAGCAGCACTCCGGTACAGCCGATCACCGCTTCATCCTGGGCCATCGACCGCTGCCCTCCCCCGTTTCGTTCTTGGAATCCGACGATAGCGCTCCGGCCCGCGCCGGCCTATGGCGGGAGGGCGGCGAGTTGGTGCGCCGTTGAGGCGACGTGTCAGGGCCGCGCGGGGGCGGGCCGATCGGAGCGGTGTCACGCCGTCCGCGGGCCGGCCGGCCGACGACCGGACGCGGCAGCGGCTGCCGGGGGCGCGGGGGCGGCGACCGGGGCGGCCTCGTCCGCCGGACGGGCGGCCGGCGCGACGGCCACGGCCTTGAAGAACGTGTAGTGGAAGGTGCCGCCGGGTTCCGCGGCGCGGCGCAGGTCGGCCAGGCCGCGGTCCCAGTCGGCGGGCGAGGTCAGCCCGGCGGCGAGAGCCTCGTCCCGTACGGACTCGACCATGGCGATGAAGGTCCGGCGGGTGAAGCCCCGGACGAGGCCGGGCCGGCTCGCGTCGGCGTACACGGTGCGGGGCCGCACACCGACCTCCGTGAAGCCGGCGGCGCCGAGCAGGGGCTGCAACTGCCGCCCCAGCAGGGCGTTTCCGCCGGCCGCCGCCTGGAGCCGGACCTGGTGGCCGATCACCCGGCGGGCGGTCGGGCTGTCCGGATGGAAGACGACCGAGCCGTGGTCGCCCTCGATGGCGGTGACCGTCCCGCCCGGCCGCAGGACGCGGCGCACGGCCGTCAGGGCGCGGACGGGGTCGGGGAGGTGCTCCAGGACGAAGCAGAGGAACAGGTGGTCGAAGGAGCCGTCGGGGAAGGGGAGGTCATGCAGGTCGGCGTGGTGCCAGCGCACCCGTTCCGTGGCGTGCGGGGCGTGGGCCGCCAGGTGGGCGCGGGCCTGGGCGAGGGACGACGCGGACCGGTCAACGGCGGTGATCAGGGCGCCCGGGCTGCCGTTCACCAGGTGGACGGTCTGCGCGCCGACGCCGCAACCGACCTCCAGGACCCGGCTCCCGGCGGGGTAGGCGGTGCCGGCGTGCAGCAGCCGGGAGAGGGTGTCGGCCTGGTCGCCGAGGCGGCGGGCCTCGCCGTCGGAGTAGCCGTGCACGTAGGCGGGGGTGCCGGGGGCTGAGCCATCGGGTGCGGCGGCAGCGCATGCGGGTGCGGGGAAGGGGAGTTGGCCAGGGACCGGCCCTTGGGGACGGGCGCGGTCGGGGGCGGGGCCGGCGGCCCGGATCGGCGTGTTCATGGGATCACGGTCGCGGGAGAATGGTCCGGTGGACAGGTCCAAAGACGGGGCACCCGAGGGGTCCGTAATCGCCGGCGTCGCCACCGGGTCCGACTTCCTCCAGCTGCGGATCGGGGCGGCACCCGCCGGCGGCCGGGCGGAGTGGCTCGCCGGTGAACTGCGGCGGGCCATCGCGGACGGCCGGCTGCCGGTCGGGAGCAGACTCCCCGCGACCCGGGTGCTCGCCGCCGACCTGCGGGTTTCACGCGGCCTGGTCACCGAGGCGTACCAACGGCTGCGCGAGGACGGTCAGGTGGCCGGGCGGGGGCGCGGTGGCACGGTGGTGGTCGCTGCCCCGATGGTGGCCGCCGCCGGACCGTCCCCCGCCCCGGCCCCTGACCCGCCGTCCGCACCCTTCGCCGCCCCGCCCGCCCGCGACGTCTTCGACGCCCTGCGCGCGGCGCCCGCCCGGATCGACCTCACGCCCGGCGTCCCCGACCTGGCCTCCTTCCCGCGCGCCGCCTGGCGCCGCGCCGAACGCGCGGTGCTGACCGGGCTCCCGGCGGCGGCCCTCGGCTACGGCGACCCGCGTGGCACCCCCGAGCTGCGGCGGGCCGTCGTCCACTGGCTGGCCCGCAACCGCGGCATCCGGGCCGACCCCGCCGACGTCCTGGTCGTCGCCGGTACGACCCAGGCGTTGGCCCTGCTCACCCAGGTGCTGCGCCGCGACGGCAGCACGGACATCGCCGTCGAGGACCCCGGTTCGCTCGGCGTCCGGCAGCACCTCCAGTACTGGGGCGCGGCCACCCCGCCGGTCCCGGTGGACGCGGACGGCCTGCGCGTCGACGCGCTGCGGGCGAGCGGTGCCCGGGCCGTGCTGCTCACCCCGGCCCACCAGTTCCCGACCGGCGTGGTGCTCGGCGGCGCCCGCCGTCGCGAGCTGCTGCGCTGGGCCACCGCGTGCGACGGGCTGGTCATCGAGGACGACTACGACGCCGAGCACCGCTACGACCGCCCGCCGGTCCCCGCGCTGCACTCCCTCCTGCCCGACCAGGTCTGTTACGTCGGCAGCGTCTCCAAGCTGCTGGCCCCCGCGCTCCGGGTGGGCTGGCTGCTCGCGCCGCCCCGCCACCGGGAGGCGCTGGTGGACGCCAAACGGTTCGCCGACCTCGGCAACGCGGCGCTGCCGCAGCTCGTCCTGGCCCACCTGATGGCGTCCGGTGAACTGGAGCGCCTGATCCGCCAGTTGCGGCGGCGCCACCGGGCCCGCCGGGACGCCGTGGTCGCCGCGGTCCGCAGCCACCTCCCGACCGCCACTGTGCACGGCGCGGCGGCCGGCCTCCACCTGACGATCACCTTCCCGTCCACCGCCCCGCCGGACGCCGCGCTGGCCGCCGCCGCCCTGGCCCGCGGCGTCAAGGTCCATCCCCTCTCCTGGCACGGCCAACGCCCCTACGGACGCCCCGGCCTGGTGCTCGGCTACGCGGCCCGCGCCCCCGGGGAGCTGACGGAGGGCGTCGCCGTCCTGGGGGAGGTGCTCCGTGGTGGCTAGTGGGGGACGAGGGCTCGACGGGCGCGTCATGGGGTGGGGCCTCGGCGGGCTCGCGCCCGTCTTAGTGGGGCGTTAGTGGGGCGGCAGCCTGGCGATAGCGGCCCCGACCAGAGTGGTGGTCGTACCGAGGAGAGAACGACTTCGACTTCCCTGGGGGGACCCGAAATGACTGCCAGCACCTCTACCCGTTCCGCTCGTCGTCGCACCCTGCGCATCGCGGCTGCGGCCCTGACCGCGGCCGCCGCGTTCTCCCTGACCGCCTGCTCGGGTTCGGATGCGGGCGGTTCCAAGGCGGGGGGTCAGTCGGGTGCGGGTGTGGCCGCGGAGGCCAGTGGTGCGGGGTCGGCCGATGCCAGTGGGGCGGACTCCTCCGCCGGGGCGCCGGGCACCGCGGCCCAGCCGGACAAC
>NZ_BAAARK010000036.1:0-59497 GCF_039532155.1 Streptomyces lunalinharesii | reverse complement strand
AACGGCTCGATCAGCAACCACAGTTCATCCGACACGATCCACGGCCGTGCCTGTCTCTTCCCCACGACCAGACCAACGAGCGGACAAGCCAACAGTCACATGATCAACCACTTCTGTTAGGACCTCTAAGGGGTACCCGTTGCGGTCGTCGCGGTGCCGCCGTCTACCGGGATGATGGTGCCTGTGAGGTAGGACCCAGCCCGGCTGGCGAGAAACACGGCGATACCCGCCATGTCGTCGTCGCGGCCGAGCCGGCGCAGAGGGGTCGCCGCCGCGATCGTGTCGCCGATGGCATCGAGCGTGGACGCCATCATCTGCGACGGGAACACTCCCGGTGCTACCGCGTTCACCGTGACGTGCTGTGGGCCCAGCTCTCTGGCAAGCACTCTGGTGAGTTGATGGAGTGCCGCTTTGCTGCTGGCGTACGAGTAGTTGGGCGCCTGGGCGACGTGGATGGCGGCGATACTGCCGATGTTGATGATCCGCGCGGGATCATCGGCGGTGCCCGCCTTGCGAAGTGCGGGGAGCAGCGCCTGCACGAGCCAGAACGGCGACTTGAGGTTGAGGTCGATCACTGCGTCCCAGGCCTCGTCAGGGAACGTCTCCAGCGGCTCGCGCCACATCGCTCCCGCGTTGTTGACGAGGATGTCCAGGCGTTCCGAGTCGGCCTTGACAAGATCAGCGAGGCGCTGACACTCGTCGTGCCTGGACAGGTCGGCGGGGATTGCTTGAACGTCGCCGAATTCGGACAGCAGACGCTGTGCCTCCGCGCACGTGTCTGCCTTGCGTGAGCTGATGACGACGCGGGCGCCCGCCTGGAGAAGGCCGCGCGCAATCATCATCCCAATGCCCCTGGTGCCGCCAGTGACAAGGGCGTACTTCCCACTCAGATCGAAAAGTTCTGTGTTAGTGGTGAATTGGCTGTCCGCCATTGGTCTCCGTCCCTTCTGTCGTGGAAGAAAGCGCCGACACGGTCGCGCATTCGGGGCAGCTGAATTGAACTGATGGAGGTGAAGCTGCAGCGCGTGTCTATGGAGTGTTGTCGGCGCTTTCGACTCAACCAGGTTGACAGGCGTTTGGGACGCCTGGGAGACCCTGGTGATACAGGTACTGTGAGATCCCCCCTTGCCTGGTGTGCTGACTCACTCAGCTGAGGTCCACAGGCATCCGCACGAAGCCCACGGTGACGTGACGGGTGGTGCCCACGACATCTCCGCCAGGAAGAGCCGGTCACGTGCGTGTAGGGGGCTGAGGTGTTCGTCGACGGCCCGGCGGAGTATTCGCCCGCAGGGTGAACAGACCCCGTAGCCCGGCCTGGTCACGTCAGCGAGGACACGTATTCGGACGTATTCGGACCAGTTCGCGCCGGCGAGCGTGGCCCAGTGTTCGGCTGTCTTGGGGTGGATGCCGAGCGGTCGGCGATGACCATGGGCGGTAGGTCTACCAGGGCATCCGTGGGGACGTCTATGACCTGCTGGATGCCGTTCGGCAGCGGCCGAATGCCTGGGTTCGTAAAGGCTCGTTGCAGGAACTGGCGGTGATGATGTTCGGCTATCACCTGGCCCTTCAGGTCCACGATGTCCATGAGGCATTCGAGTTCCACCGCGGGAGTGGAGGTTCTGCCTCTTGGCTCAGCAGGACCCGTGGAGGGTCGATGGCGACCGGGTGGGACGCTGCGATCATGGAGAACCTGCCTGGTGCGCCTCCGCTTGATGCCTTCTTCCGGCTCGCGGACAAGTACCGAGAGTTCACAGGTCAGCAAGGTTGTGAACTGTCTCGGCCTGGTCTCTGTTCAAGCTGATCACGCGGGTTGGGGTTCGTAGAAGGTTCCGTCCGACAGGGCCTGTGCGGTTGAGGCTCACTACGTCGCGACTCCAGTGAGTTCGCGTGCGGGCGCTTGGCGTCTTGTGCTTCGGAGGTCTTGTGCTCCTGGTCAGTGCTGGATGGTTGGGATCGGCCGGGTCTTCCTTCCCGCGGTTCGTAGCGAACTGCCTGGCGCGGATGCGGTTTTACACCCGGCGCGGTAGGAGGGGGAGTCGGGCGTCGACGGGGGTGTCTCTGGGGTCTTGGCGGTTTTACCCGAGGGGGCTCGGAGTGAGGGCGTAGCCTGTGGCGTGGAGGTATCTCTGACTGAACGGGTTCCTGTTTCTCCCGTATGCCCTTTTCTCTCATCCTTGCTGAAACAAGCGCCGCCCCTTGATAAAAGTGCAGCTCACGAAGACCGCTCCCCGCGCCCGCGGGGATGAGCCCTCCAGCTTCCAGCCGCATCGGATCGGGGTCGGCCGCTCCCCGCGCCCGCGGGGATGAGCCCGGGTGATGCCGTCACAGTGACGGCTAGGGTGCCCGCTCCCCGCGCCCGCGGGGATGAGCCCATCCACGGCTGACCACGTCACCGAAAGGCCCGCCGCTCCCCGCGCCCGCGGGGATGAGCCCAGCCAGTACCCACCGGCCGGCGCCTTGGTGAACCGCTCCCCGCGCCCGCGGGGATGAGCCCCCCCCCGACTGGATGCGCCCGGAAGCAGATGGAGCCGCTCCCCGCGCCCGCGGGGATGAGCCCGCCCGCGCCCGCAAGATCGCCTACAACGCGTCCCGCTCCCCGCGCCCGCGGGGATGAGCCCAGCAGCACGTGGTAGTGGCAGTGCCAGCCGTTCCGCTCCCCGCGCCCGCGGGGATGAGCCCAAGCGGATTATCCTGCCCATTTCGGGAAATCCCCGCTCCCCGCGCCCGCGGGGATGAGCCCGACATCGACAACCGTCTGCTGCCCAGGCTTCACCGCTCCCCGCGCCCGCGGGGATGAGCCCGGGCCGCCGGTGAGGAGCAGCGGCTGGCGGCGCCGCTCCCCGCGCCCGCGGGGATGAGCCCCGGACACCGAGCCCACCACGCCGCCCACTGTTCCCCGCGCCCGCAGGGGTGCTACCGGGCGGGGCCCGTGAGGCGTTGCACGGTTGCGACGAATGGGCGGGTGAACAGGCGCTGCGTGGAGTGTTCGCCGTACCGGGTGGTGTGGTCGTGGACGATCTGGTGGTCGGTGTCGGCGTGGTTGTGCCAGTCCAGGACCTGCTTGGTGGTCCGGTCCTCGAGGGCCAGCTCCTGGTCCTCGTCGGCGTCCTCAAGAGCGACTGCCAGCCCTGCCCGCTCCGTGAGCAGTGCAGGACCTCCAGCATCGGCCGGCGCCTCACCCCGCAACTCCGCGACGAACACGCGGCACTCTGTCAGGCCCGCGCGGAGCAGAAAACAGACACCTGGAAAGCGCGCTAAAAGACCCGCGCCAGAGTCGAAGGAACGATCTCGCAAGGCGTCCAGCGTTGTGGGTGGGTGGCCTGCGCAGACCCCGCTACCAGGGCCTTGCGAAGGCCAGCCTCCAACGTCAGCTCACCGGCGCCGCCATCAACCTCGTCCGCATCGACGCCCACACCTCCGGCACACCCCGCACCCGCACCCGCACCAGTAACTTCGCAGCACTTCGCCCCGGCGACTCGGCCGGCGAGGCGGAGTGATCAAGAAGTCGGATCAACCAACAGTGCTCGATTCGTGGACGGGGCCGCGGCCGGTCTTCCCTCTCCCACCGTGCCGTGCGAGGGTGTTGAGCAAGATCGTCGCGGCCGCCGGGCCGCTCGACCGCTGGAGGACGCCCGATGGATCGGAACCGCACCGTGCTGGTCACGGGGGCCGCGCGCGGCATCGGTCGCGCGATCGCGACCGCCTTTGCCGCCGACGGCGACCGGGTCGCGTTGCACTACGCCTCCCGCCGGGAGGAGGCCGAAGAGGCGCTGGGTGCGCTGGCGGGCAGCGGGCACGTCCTGGTACAGGGGGACATCAGCACCCCGGACGGCGCCGCCGCGGTGGTCGCCGCGGCCGTCGAAGCGCTCGGCCCACTGGACGTGCTGGTCAACAACGCGGCGCTCAACGTCGAGCACCCGCTGGACCGCACCACCTTCGAGGACTGGCAGGACGCCTGGCGGCGCACCGTCGACGTGAACCTGCTGGGCACCGCCCACGTCACCTACTGCGCGGCCCGGAACATGATCGAGCACGAGATCCGGGGCCGGATCGTCAACGTCGGTTCCCGCGGCGCCTTCAAGGGCGAGCCCGACCATCCCGCCTACGGGGCGACGAAGGCCGCGGTGCACGCACTGGGCCAGTCGCTTGCGGTCTCCCTCGCCCTGCACGGCATCACGGTCGCCTCCGTCGCCCCCGGTTTCGTCGCCACCGAACGGGTCGCCGACCGGATCAGCGCGACCATCGAGGAGCAGAGCCCGTTCGGCCGGGTGGCCGCGCCCGAGGAGATCGCCGCCGCGGTGAAGTACCTCGCCTCACCGGAGGCGGTTTGGTCCTCGGGCGCCGTGCTAGACGTCAACGGGGCGTCATACCTGAGGTGACTCCGTGGTGCGGGCGGGTGCCTGGGGCGCCGGCTCCGGGGGCGGGGATGCCGGCGCGGGCCAGCGGCGTGCGAGGTAGGCGCAGAGCACGAGTTGGAGCGTGTGGTACAGCATCAGGGGCAGCACCACGACCCCGATCCGGTCCGGTGGGAACAGCACGGTGGCCATCGGCAACCCACTGGCCAGGCTCTTGTTGGAGCCGCAGAAGACGGCCGTGACCCGGTCGGCGCGGGACAGTCCCACCAAGCGGGCGGTGCCGTGGGCGGCGGACAGTGCGAGGGCCAACAGCAGTGCGCAGACCCCGGCCAGCAGCAGCAACCGCGCGGGCGGGATGCGGTGCCAGATGCCGGCGGTCATGCCGTGGCTGAACGCCGAGTAGACCACCAGCAGGATGGAGCCGCGGTCGCACACCGTGGTGAGGATCCGGTGCCGGCCCAGCCAGTCGGCGATCCACCGCCGCAGTGCCTGGCCGGCGAGGAACGGCAACAGCAGCTGGACCGCGATGTCGAGGAGGCTCGACGGGGTGAGCGGTACGTCACCGACCCCGGCTCCGGTCTGCCGCAACAGGGCGACCGCCAGCAGCGGGGTGAGCAGCACGCCGAGCACCGTGGAGAACGACGCCGAGCAGATGGCGGCGGCCACGTTGCCGCGCGCCATCGAGGTGAAGGCGATGGCCGACTGGACGGTGGACGGCAGCACGGTCAGGAACAGGACGCCGGCGGCCAGTTCGGGACTGAGCACGCTCGGCGGCAACAGTCCGATCACCAGGCCCGCGGCCGGGAACACCAGGAACGTGAGGCCGAGGACGGGCAGGTGCAGGCGCCAGTGCCGGACGCCGTCGAGGGCGGCCTGTGGCGAGAGCCGGGCGCCGTACAGGAAGAAGAGCAGGCCGACCGCCAGGCGGGCGGTGAAGGAGACGCCGTCGGCCGCCGCCCCGTCGGCCGGGGCGAGGGCCGCCAGGCCGATGACGCAGAACAGCGCGACGACGTACCAGTCGACGCGGCGCAGCACCCGGCGGGCGCCGCCGGGGGAGTGGTGCGGCACGGATTCCTCCGTCGGGAGGTGGGAAACGGTGGGTGGACGGTCGGGGCCGCGCCGCGCGGCCGACTGACGACCAGGACGACGGCGCGGCCCCATTGCAGCTGCTCAGGTCAGGCGTCAGCGCACGGCGTCGGCCGGGAGGGGGTCGTGGTGGCGGCTGATGTTCTGCTCCAGCAGCGCCAGGCACTCGGTGACGCCCACGGCGTCCGGGGTGTGCTCCGGCAACCGACCGTCGGCCCGCTTCAGGTCGTCCAGCGCCCGGTCGATGGCCGTCTGGGCGGCGAACAGGCAGGGCGTGCTGTAGATGGCGACGTCCACGCCGAGTTGGTGCAGTTCGCCCAGCGACAGCCGGGGTGACTTGCCGCCGGCGATCTGGTTGAAGAGCAGCGGCTTGTCGTCGATGACGCGGCGCACCTTGTGGATCCAGTCGACGCTGCGCACGCCGTCCACCAGGATCACGTCGGCGTCGGTCGCGGCGAGCGCCTTGGCGCGGCGCAGGATCTCCTCCTCCTCGGTGGCGTCGGTGCGGGCGACGACGACGAGGTCCCGGCGTGCCTGGAGGACCAGGTCGAGTTTGGCGAGGTACTCCTCCAACGGCAGGACCTGCTTGCCGTCGACGTGGCCGCAGCGCCGGGGCCGTTGTTGGTCCTCCAGGATGACGCCCGAGGCGCCGACGGCCTCCAACTGCTGGACGACGTGGCACGCGGTCTCGGGGTCGACGTAGCCGTCGTCGATGTCGACGAGCAGGTGCTGTTGGGGGAAGGCCAGGCGGAGCCGCTGCACGAAGCCGACGATGTCGGGCCAGGCGATGAACCCGATGTCCGGCAGGCCGTAGTGGGACGCCGCGAAGCCGAAGCCGGAGACGAACATCCCGTCGTAGTGACGCGCCGCCAGGGACGCGGAGAACATGTCGAAGACGCCGATCAGCGGGGTGGTGCCGGCCGCTTCTATCGCGGCTCTTAATCGATCGGGGTGGTTCACGGTACCCTCCGATGCGTGGTCGCGTGGACTGCGCGTCGTGGTCGACCCGTTGCCTGCCAGAGCTGGTGGTCGGTACGACGCTTCACGGGCCGAACAAACCGGGGGCACGCTGAGTGGCGTGCCCCCGGTTTTTGCCTGCGTGTGCTGGCTCGTGCGGGGTGCGGTGGTCGCCCTCCGTGACAGCAGGTTAGGAAAAGGAATGGTCATGTGACAACCACGAATTGGCAATGACACCTGGTGGGCGTCGTTTTTGAGCCGCACCACCGCGATGGGCGGGGTGGTTGCGGCGGGTGCGGCGACGGGGGCAAAGCCGCTCCGAACACCGGGTACGGCCGCTTGGTCCAGACAACGCCGGCAGGCGATGCGGTGCAGCCACCACCGGTGAACTGGCTTGATGGGATGGATGCAGCGGACCGGACGGCGCCACCGGGGGACACCGCCGGTCCCGCGGCCCTCACTACCGACGCGGACCCTGGCCGCCGCCACCCGCCACACCCGGCTCCACCCCTCGGCAGGTCAATTCCGTTTGCCCGCCGGCCGACCCGGACCCGAGGTCGTGGCGGACGTACCACTCCGTCGCCAACAGCCGTTCCCGCTCGGCCGGCGCCATGCGGGCGAGCCGGCCCGGCAGGGCGCCCCGTTCCACTTCGCTGCGGTGCGCCAACACGGCACCGATCTTCTGCCCCAACCACGGGCGGACGTCGACGGCCGCGCCGATCCGGTCGTCCGGCACGCTGTACATGGCGCGGCCCTCCCTCATCAACGACCCGCCCAACTCCCGTGCTGCGGAGTCGGGATGCGTGGCCAGGTACAGGGCGCACGGCCGCCAGGGGGCACCCGCCTCCGGATAGAGGCCGGCCCATCCGGATGCCTGGACCGCGAGCACGGTCAGCCGGTGGGTCTGGCGGTGGTCCGGATGGCCGGTCAGCCCACCGTAGGCGTCATGCGTGACGACGACGTGCGGACGCACCTCCCGCAGGTGCCCGACCAGCCGCCCCACCGCCTCGTCGAGCGGCGCGTCACAGAGCCGGACGCCGCCGGGGGCCGACTCCGGCACCCGCGCGTCGGCGTAACCGAGCATCCGCGGCGCGCCGGCGCCCAGGATCCGCAGGGCCGCCGCCAACTCCGCGCCGCGATGCGTCCGTCGAGCCCAGGTCGCCGTGACGACGGCGGTCCGCGCGCCCGCGGCAGCATGCCGGGCCAGCACTCCGCCCGCCGACAACGACTCGTCATCCGGGTGCGCGAACACCGCCAGGAGGCTGGGCAGGGACATCGTCGGATCACCCTTCCGCTGCGGGGTCTGCGGGGTCTGCGGGGTCTGCGGGGTCTGCGGGGTCTGCGGGGTCTGCGGGATCTGTGCGAACTGGCGCGGCTCGCTCAGGGCTCTCCTACCCCTCCGGCCCGGCCTCCTTCAGCAGCAGCGCCAGTGCCAGCGCGGTCTGGGTCGGCATCCTCAGCACCACGTCCTGGCCGTCCGCGCCGACCTGGTGCCGTTGGCCGTGCAGGACCAGTGCTCGGTGGAGGAGTTCGGCGGCGCTCAGGGTGGGGTTGCCGCCGACGTGTTCTTCGAGTTCGTCGAGGGCGTCGGCCATGAGCTGGTCGAGGGTGGGTTCAGGTGGGTCGTAGGAGTACGACATGGGTGGATCTTGCCGTGCGGGAAGGAGCCGCGGGCCTGGACACGCCCCAGCCGAGGGAGATTCGCTCGCTGAGCGGCGAGCACCCAGGGCGTGGCGTGGCGTGGCCGGCCCGTGGCCCCCTTCTCAGTCGAACCCATCGGCGGGAGGTCTCCCTCGCCGTCGCCGAGGACGCTCAGTCGAGGCAGAACTCGTTGCCCTCGATGTCCTGCATCAGGATGCACGACTCGTTGTCGTCATCGGCCAGCAGCGTGCGCAGGTGTGTCGCACCGAGCGCGACCAGTCGTGCGCATTCCGCTTCCAGTGTGGCGAGGCGCTCGTCCGCCACGAGTCCGGTGCCGACCCGCACGTCGAGATGGACCCGGTTCTTGACGACCTTCCCTTCGGGAACGCGCTGGAAGAGCAGGCGCGGGCCCACCCCCGATGGATCGCTGCAGGCGAAGTAGATGACCTGGTCTTCAGGCGGCAGCGAGCGATGGTAGTCCTCCCAAGTGGCAAACCCCTTCGGGATCGGCGGTACGACGTACCCCAGCACCTCGCACCAGAAACCGGCGAGGCGCGCAGGCTCTGCGCAGTCGAAGGTGACTTGGAACTGCTTGATCGATGACATCGGCGCAACATAGCAGGTGGGCTCTGTCGCTCATCTCCCGGCGTGGAACCGCATGTTGCCGGGGGGCGGCCCCTGTTGGGCAGAACCCAGTGCTCTGACCGGGAAGGTTCACCGGGTTGGTGGTCGTGACGGTTGGATGTGCGGTGACGTCCGATCCGAGCGCTGGCGGCGCGGTGGCTGAGCCTGTCCGTGTACGCAGGCTGACCGACCAGGAGGGGCAGAAGCTGCAGCAGACCGTGCGCCGGGGCAGCACCAACTCGGTGCGCTACCGGCGCGCGATGATGCTGGCCACGGCCGGCGGGAACCGGGTGCCTGTGATCGCCCACACGCCCGCACCCGCAGCGAAAAGGGCATTCGCTGGGGCGGACGCCCCCTCAACACCGCGGCCTGACCAACCGCGAACAGCAGCCCTTGAACGCCGACGGGCCAAGTTCGGGAGAGGGACGGCGACAGAAGGATGACTCAGGAGGCGAACGGCTCGATCTCCCCCGCGAAGACGATGACCTGGTCGATGAGGCTCCGTCGCAGATGGACGACATCCGTTCCCGCCAGGCGGGGGCCTCCACCAGGTGTGGTGAAGACCCACTGGTACCGGGCCCATTCGTCAGGCATGTCCACCGCTGAGCAGCGCACCATCGTGCCGGTCCCCGCCGGGTGGCGTCGGATGTCCAGCACGAACCGCTCGACCGCCCCGATTCCTTCGCTGCGACCCAACGGCCCCCAGAAGACCACGTCTGAGGTCAGGGCCTGGCAGAGCAGGGCAGTCACAGAGCTGTCGTCCGAGGCGTTGAACGCGGAGATGAACGTGTCGATCGCGGAGCGTGCGGTCTCTTCCTGCATGTCCCAGTAATACCAGCCTTTCGCGTGCGCTCGTCCAACGAGCCGCCTTCCGATCACGGTGAACCTTCCCGGTCACAGCACTAGCCGATCCGTTCGGCCAGGGCGACGATGATTCCCGAGGGGCCGCGGAGGTTGCAGAGTCGGTAGACGTTCTCGTACTGCGCCACCTCGCCGAGGAGTTCGGCGCCGTGGCGGCGCAGGCGGGTGATCGTGTCGTCGATGTCGTCGACGGCGAACATGACACGGTGCAGGCCCAGAGTGTTGGGCGGCGGGTTGGGCGGTCCGGCAGTGATCGCCGCGGGGTTGTGGAACTTCGTCAGCTCCAGCTTGTCGTGGCCGTCCGGGGTGCGCATCATCGCGATGGCGCTGCGGACCCCGTCGAGGCCCACCGTCTGGTCTGCGTAGCGTCCCTCGATCTGGGCTTCGCCTTCCAGCTCCATGCCGAGCTCGGTGAAGAAGGCGACGGCAGCCTCAAGGTCGTCGACGACGATGCCTACGTTGTCCATCCGCTGAATCGTCACGGGGTGCTCCTTCTCTGTCGTGCAGTCCGTTCTGGCTACTGGTACCCCTGGGACGGAGCCGGTGCCGCATTCTCGACACCCGGAAGTGTCCGGGAGGACGTTCCTGAGAATGAGGAAGAGGGGCGCCGAGGCGCGTTGGCCGCGGTGCCTCCTCGCTGGGCCCGGTGGCTGGCTGCCGGCTCCTGGAGGACAACAGCCCGACAAATCAGGTGAGTTGGCGATCTTGCTGACCTGGTTTGGGGCGTCGGCGTTCCGAGTTGCGTACAGAGGATTGCCACGATGACTGACAGCTGTGCCTCGCCCGATCGCCCCACCCCAGCAGAGTCGATGGCCCACGATCCGCAGGCGGTCGGACAGCTCCTTGCGGATCACTGCGGCACGCAAGGCGGCCAGGGTGGCGCTCCGGCCCACCTGCATCTCCCGTCGGAGCACCTGGACGTACGCCCCTGGCTCAGGCCCGTGATTGCCGGCGTCATGGCCCGGCTGGACCACCTCGACCTGCGGTCGTTGACCTGGGGGCCGGTGCACGGAGACCCGGCTCCCGACGTCTTCCGCCTCGACCCGGTCAGCGTGTGTGCGGGACGATCGACTGGAGCGGGGCCGGTGTGCCGGGCAAGCCGCCTCCTTCGCCGGTCGGATCGCGCGTGCGGACCAGACGGGTATCGATGGCCCGCAGGTGAACGAGGCGGGGCTGGAAGCCGCACGCCGGTGGTTCGCTGACCAGGGCGCAGACCGGGACGGCGACCACTGATCGTCGGGTCGCCTGTCGCCGACCGGGCGAGTGTCGGACTCGCGGCTCGGTTCGTCCGCGACGTCGCCCATCCGGGCACCGGCATCGGGTCCGGTCTCGGCTGGCGGGTCCTGCGCCTGTTCTGTGGGGCGGGGACGTGGGATGGGTGAGGGCGGTCCCGATCGACTGGCGGGGCGCGCGGCCCGTGCCGGCTTGGGTCCTTTCGCCTTCACTTCGCTGGTACAGAATGATTACCAGCCGTAACTTACCGGTCGGTCACCACGTTGGCCCTTGCGATCCCGGGCCCCGGCGCGCGGCTCACGGATCAGTTCGGAGTCGCCTTCCCCCGCAAGGAGCACCGTATGAAGCTGTCTTGGCCGAGACTGCTCACCGCCCTCCCGGCGGTCACCCTGGCCGTGGGCCTCACCGTCTCGCCCGTCGCCGCCCACCCGGCGGCCACCGCACCCGTCGGCTCGCCCGCCCGCCTGCCTGCCGCCGCGCTGCCCCGGGGACCCTTGGGGCAGCCCCTCCTCAAGCCGTCCGCCGTGCACGTTCCGCACCACGCCCCGTGGGCGTTCCCGGCCAGCAGGGGATGGAACAACTTCGCCTGCAAGCCGTCCGCCCGCCACCCGCGCCCGGTCGTCCTCGTGCACGGCACCTTCGGGAACGCCATCGACAACTGGCTTGGCCTGGCACCCTACTTGGTGGCCCGCGGCTACTGCGTCTTCTCCCTGACCTACGGCGAACTGCTGGGCCTCCCGCTCGTCGGCGGGCTCGGTCCGATCGACCACTCGGCCAGGCAACTCGCCCATTTCGTCGACCGCGTGCTCGACGCGACGGGCGCGGGCAAGGTCGACCTGGTCGGACACTCGCAAGGCGGCATGATGCCGCGGGTGTACCTGAAGTTCTATGGAGGCCGCCACAAGGTGCACACCCTGGTGGGGTTGGCGCCCGACAACCACGGCACCGACCTGCACGGCCTGGCCCATCTGGTGGACATCGCTCCCGTCAAGCAGACCCTGCACGCGCTCACCCCCGGACTGATCGAGCAGAAGACCGGTTCCGCCCTGCTGCGCCGTCTCAACGCCGGCGGCGACACCCTGCGGGGCATCCACTACACCGTGATCGCCACCAAGTACGACGAGGTCGTCACGCCGCTCGGCTCGGAGTTCCTGCACGGACCGCACGTCCACAACCTCCTGATCCAGGAGCTGTGCCCGGTCGACCTCTCCATGCACGCCAGCCTCGGACTCCTCGACCGGATCGCCTTCCACGCCACGGCCAACGCGCTCGACCCGGCCCACGCCACCCCCACCACCTGCGCCTCCGTGCTGAGCTGACGGAGGTTCCGGCCCGGCACCGTGCCTGGGCGCGGCGCGACCAGGCTGGAGAGGGCGGGCGCACCTCTACCGCCTGGCGCGCCCCTGGCCGGCGGCGGAGAGCACGGACGCCGAGGGAACCAGGCCCGCCTGGTCTTCCTCGACGAGGGTGTCCGCAACCTGTACGCCGACTGGCGGGGCAAGGCGTCCGACGTGGCCGGCTCTGCGCCGGCGCCAACAGGGTGCGCCGGCCGGATAGCGTGTGGGGCGTGGCTGGTGAGACTGATCTGCAGAAGTTGTTGGGCGGGATGCGTCCGCAGGTGAACCCCGGGCGGTACGTGTTCGCGACGGTCGAGGGCGGAGTGCCGCCGGGCCTCGCCCCGGTCGTCGCGGTCGCCGAACCGGAGGGCCTGACCCTGGTCCTGCGGCAGGAGGACGCCGATGCGGCAGGGTTGGCGTACACGTACGTGGCGGGTTGGATCACCTTGCGCGTCCACTCGGCCCTGGAGGCGGTCGGCCTGACCGCCGCGGTGGCCACGGAACTCGCCGACGCCAGCCTGAGCTGCAACGTCGTCGCGGGCTTCCACCACGACCACCTCTTCGTGCCCTACGAGAGCGCCGGCCGGGCGGTCGCGGTGTTGGAAGACCTGGCGGGACGTGCGACGGGGTAGCCGTCAGGCTGCGGTGGTCCGGGAGTCGGTGGGGGCGGCGACGGGGTTGCGGAGGGTGCCGAGGCCGTCGACGTCGATGGTGACGGTGTCTCCGGGGGCCAGGGCGGCGCTGCCCTCGGGGGTGCCGGTCAGCAGGACGTCGCCGGGGAGCAACGTCATCAGACGGCTCACCTCGGAGACCAACACGGCGGTGCTGCGGGTGAGGTGGGCGGTGCTTCCCTTCTGGCGCACCGCGCCGTTGACGCGGGTGGTGATGAGGGCCGCGGCGGGGTCGAGGTCGGTACTGATCCACGGGCCGAGGGGGCAGAACGTGTCCATGCCCTTGGCCTTCGTCCACTGGCCCCCGTCGGTCCCGATGTCCCAGGCGGTGACGTCGTTGGCGCAGGTGTAGCCGAGGACGTGGTGCGCGGCGCGCTCGGGCGGGACCGAGCGGCAGGTCCGGCCGATGACGACCGCGAGTTCCCCCTCGTACCGGACGTCCTGGGAGAGTTCGGTGAGCACGATCGGGTCGTTCGGGCCGACGACGGACGTCGGTGGCTTGAGGTGGATCACCAGGTTGTCGGCGGCGTCCGGCCGACCGCCGTAGTTGCGGCCGATGACCACGACCTTGCCTGGGACGACCGGCGCCAGCAGCCGGGCGGTCGCCAGGGGGACGGTGTCGCCCGTGGGGGCCGGGGCGGTCCGGTCCGTCGTGTCGGCGAGGGCCGCGATGCCGTCCGGGCCCGCCGGGAGCGTCAGGAGTCGGATGGTCTCCCGGTCCCGGTCCACCAGTCCGTACCGGGGACCGTCGGGCGTCATGAGGCGTGCGAGGTCCATGGCGGGGCTCCTTTTGAGTGTGGGGTTCTCTGCGGTTCCGTGCGGGCCGGTGCGGGGGGCGGTGGTTGGCGCTGGTGGTTGGTGGGGCGGTCAGTCGGTGAGCTGGGTGGTCAGGGCGGTGGTCGGGCGCAGGCCGTGGCCGGGGCCGGCGGGGGGCGGGGCGGTGTGGTGTTGCCGGTCGACGGCGTAGGGCGGGTCGGTGAGCGGGGTGGGGAACCATGCGTCCTGGCGGCCGGCTTCGACCGCCACGACGTCGCCGAGGCGTGCCGCCAGGGTGCGGCCGATCGACCACAGCGGGCCGATCTCGCCTACCTGGACGCCGAGTTGGACGCGCAGGCCGAGTTCGCGGGCGCGCACGGCCGTCCGCAACGTGGGCAACAGGCCCCCGCACTTCGAGATCCGGAGGTTGACGAGGGAGGCGGCGCCGGTGGCGGCCGCCCACGCCACGTCCGTGGGGTCCATCGCCGATTCGTCGAGCATGACCGGCGTGCCGCCCTGTTGGATGCGGCGCAGGGTGGCCCAGTCCCGTGGCGCGGTGGGTTCCTCCAGCCAGTCGAGGGCGGCGCGTTCGCGCAGCAGCCGGGCGCCCCGCTCGGCGACGTCCGGCGGCCACCCGCCGTTGGCGTCCACGGACAGCCGCACCGAGGGGCCCAACAGACCGCGCACCTGGAGCGCGCGTGCGGCGGTCTCCTCCGGGTCGGGCAGTGCCTTGAGCTTCACGTGGGTGAGGCGGGCCCGGGCGGCGGACGACAGGGCCGACAGCTGTTCGGTGGGCGTGCGGCTGAGGTCCACCACCTCGCTCACCGCCCGGGGGACGTTCTCGGTGGTCAGCACGTCCGCCGCCCACGGGCAGGCGTCCAGGACCGCGGCCACCGGCAGGCCGTGGCGTCGGCACAGGGCGTCGAGGAGTGCGGTCTCCAACGCGGCCGCGGCGGCCGGCAGCGGTCGCAGTCCACCCAACAGGCGGGGCAGGTCGACCGCGGCGAGGGCCGCCACCGCGCCGGGGAAGTCCGCCGCCCCGTCGAGCAGTGCGACGAGCGCGGACGGGTCGAGGGCGCGCAGGGCCTGCACGGTGCCGGCCACCGTCTCGCCGGTCACGTACGGGCGGGGTGCGCCCTCGCCCCAGCCCGTGACGCCGTCCCACCGCAGGGTGAGCAGGACGGAGCCGGAACGGGCGTGGGCGTGTCTGGCGTGCGCGAAGGGGCGGTGCAGGGGGACCTGCGCGGTCCGCACGTCGAGGACGTCGAGGGTGGGCTTCACCGCCGGCCTCCCGGGCCGACGGCGCCGGGTGCGGCGTGCCGGACGGGCCGCGGGGGCAACGGGGTCGCCCCCGAGGCGCCTCCCGCCCCCGCCGCGACGTCGGCGAGCCAGTCCCAGAACTGGTCCCGTACGGGGGAGAACTCCAGGTAGTGCCGGTCGGCGTCGAAGTGGGCGTCGACGGCGTGCGGGCACATCCGGGCGAGCGTCGCGCGCGCGGCGTCCAGGTCGATGACGGCGTCCCGTTCGGGCCGCGCGAAGTGCACCGGGACCGCCGGACGGCCGGTGTGCCACGGGGCGCCTTCGGTGTAGAGGAGTTCCAGTTCCGCCATCACGGCACGGAAGCCGTCCGTGACTTGGCGGAGCATCGCGTGGTCGTTCGCCATGAAGCTGAGGTAGCGCTGCTCGCCGGTGTAGTCCTCGTCCTTGAGGGTCACGGGGGAGGTGTGGTGGCCGTGGAGGGTGCGCATCCGGTGCACCCCGTCGCGGCCGTGCCTGGCCTGCTGCTGGCCGAGCGCCGGGGCGCACAGGACCACGCCGTCGGGGGCGATGCGGCCGGTGGTGAGCAGGGCGGCCAGCAGGCTGCCGCCGAAGCTCTGGCCGACCGCGGTGATCGGCGGCCCGCCGGGGTGGGCGGCCCGGACGGCCGCGAAGGCCGCCGCGTAGTCGTCCAGTGCGGTGGCGGCGCGGTCCAGGTGACCGCGCGGTCCGCCGCTGGCTCCGGAGCCGCGGCGGTCCGGTGCGTACACGGCGATCCGGCGGCGGGCCAGTTCCGGACCGGTCTCGAAGAGCCAGCCGGCGTGGCTCTGCAAGCCGTGCACGTAGAACACGGCGGCCTCGGGGTTCTCGGGGACCCACTGGTGCAGGGCGAGGGGGATGCCGTCGGCAGCGGTGACCGTCTCGACGCGGTGCACCCCTGCCGGGCGTTCTTCGGTCATCACGTGGCAGTCATCTTTCCGGGGGAGGGGCGGTGGGGGCTGGTCCGCGACGTGGCGGGGCGTCAGCCGTACAGCGGCAGGCCGAGATCGTCGATCACGGTCAGCAGGGTGTCGTCGTTCTGGATCCAGTGGTGCTTGATCTGCATCGCGGCCGCGCCCTTGCGGCGTTGGGCCTCGGCGATGGCGAGGAAGCTCTTCGGGGCCAGCGGGAGCAGTCGCAGCGGGCGCAGTCGGTCGCTGCGGCGCTTCTCGGCGTACTCCGGGTTGCAGTCCTGGAGCGCGGCCTCGACGGCGGCGGTGAAGCCCGCGCGTTCGGCCGGGTCCGACTGCGGGTCCCACTCCACGGCCAGGACGTAGCCGGGCGGGGTGCCCCAGGACGGGACGCAGGTGAACATCGGCAGGGTGCCCCGGGGGCCGCGGTGGGCGGTGCGCACCGCCTCGTAGACGTGGGCCTCGGTGAGCTTCTCGCCGGTGAAGGAGCTGCCGAAGCCGGCCCGTCCCGCGAACTCCAGGCGCGGCAGGGCGCCGACCCGGCCCAGTACGGTGTAGACGTCCCCCACGTCGTAGCGGTAGAGGCCGTTGGCCTGGCTCATGACGAGCCGGTAGGAGCGGCCGGTCTCCACCTCCTGCGGGTCCAGGGTCGCGGCGGCCGGATCGAGCGGCCCGCCGTCGTCGTCCTCCCGGCACGGGACGAACTCGAAGACGCCCTGGTCGGCGGCGAGCGGCCCGGCCGAGGGGTGGTCGTCGACGGGGATGGTGACGATGCCCTCGGTGCCGGTGGTGCTGAACGGCAGCTTGCGGATGCCGGGCGTGACGTCGTCCAGCCAGTCGCGGTAGAGGCCGGCGGAGGCGGAGTTCCAGCAGACGATGACGGACAGTCGGGGCCACAGGTCGGTCAGTCGCAGACCGGCGGGGCGGTGAGCGAGCGTGCGCGCCAGTCGCCGGGCGAGGTCGGGATCGGCGACGGCGCCGCCGGCCGGGCGCCCGGAGACCGTTCCACGGCCCACCTCGTCCACCAACTCCGCTCCCCGCAGGGCGAGTTGTTCGGCGAGGCCGACGATCTTCGAGGGGTTGAGGGTGACGACCAGTCGGACGTCGGCACCGGCGAGCAGGCGCAGCTTCCGGTAGAGGCTGTCCGCGTACTCCTCCTCGTCGTCGCCGCGCAGCCAGGGCGCGTCGTACCACGGCGGGACCCAGTCCTCGGGGCCGACCGCGGCGGGCCGACGGGAGATGCTGTAGACAGGGAAGCCGTGCAGGCTGCGGGAGGCGGGCGTGCGCTCCCAGGACAGGTCGAGGATGTGTTCGGCGGTGAGGTAGTCGGCGCCGATCTGCTCGCAGTACAGGCCCCATTGGGCGTACAGGCCCCGGCCCCGGTACCGCTCCCGCCAGTGCCGGGTGGTGGGTATGTACTTGGGCAGTCCGCTGGAGCCCGAGGTCTTGAGGAACGCGTACGGCGCGCTGCGGGTGAGGACCTGGGCCTCGCCCGCCAACTGCCGTTCCACGTAAGGGCGTAACTCCTCGTAGGCGCGGATCGGGACGGCGCGCTTCCACTGGGCGAGCGTGGCGACGGAGCCCAGGCCGTGGGCGCGCCCGAAGGCGGTGCTGCGGGCCTGGTCGAGGAGGTCCTGGAGCACCAGGGCGCTCGTCGGGCCGGGGTCGCGGCAGAGTTCCCGCTGCCGGGCCAGGGCCTTCAGGGTGCGCTCGGCGAAGGTCTCTCTCTGGGCGTGCTGCGGAGACGTGGCCGCAGCGATGGGCTGGATCATCCGGTTACCCCCTGTTCGTCCGG
Organism: Streptomyces lunalinharesii; assembly: GCF_039532155.1. Classification (NCBI taxonomy): domain Bacteria; kingdom Bacillati; phylum Actinomycetota; class Actinomycetes; order Kitasatosporales; family Streptomycetaceae; genus Streptomyces; species Streptomyces lunalinharesii. The sequence continues at coordinate 41,974 of NZ_BAAARK010000036.1, read as the reverse complement.
TGCGGCGGGCCGGTCGGCCGCCGGCCGCAGCACAGTGACGGGCGTGCGGTTGAGGTGTCGTGCGGTGGGCTGCGGCGCGGGTCCCGACGGCTACGAGGGACCCGCGCGGTGCCGGGACGTCAGACGAGACGCCGGACCGGGCCGGTGCCGGCGTCGCCCGAAGTGGCGAAGGCGAGGGCGGCGGTCAAAAAGCGCCCCACCGCGTCGTCGGTCATCCACGCCATATGCGGCGTGACCAGGGCGTTCGGGTGGCTGCGCAGCGGGTCCCCGGGAGGCAGCGGTTCGACGTCGAAGACATCGAGCGCCACACCGCCCAGCAGGCCGGCGGTCAGGCGTCGGCGCAGCTCGGCCATGTCGAGCAGCGCGGCGCGGGCGGTGTTGACCAGCAGGGCCCGGGGGTTGAGCAGGGCGAGCCGGCGGGCGTCGATGATCTCCTGGGTCTGCGGGGTGGCCCGCAGGTGCAGGCTCACCGCGTCCGCGCTGCCGAGCAGGGTGTCCAGCGGCAGCAGGGCGACTCCGGCGGCGCGGGCGGTGTCCTCGTCCAAGGACGGCGACCAGGCCGCGACCCGCATGCCGATGCCCTGTGCCAGTCGCGCCACCTGGGAGCCGATCTGCCCCCAGCCGACGATCCCCAGCAGTCGTCCGGCGAGTTCACGCCCGGCGGACGGCTGCCAGCCGGACGCGCCGCCGACGGCCGTGGGCACCCGGTGGGCCAGCATCAGCAGCAGCGTCAGGGTGAACTCGGCCACCGAATCGGCGGCCAGGCCGGGGACGTCGTGGACGGCGATGCCGGCGGACCGGGCGGCGTCGAGGTCGACCACCCGGGCGGCCGGGCCGGCCACGACGACCTGCTGCGGCCGTTCGTCGCGCAGCACGCCGGCGTCCAGCGGCCGGCCGTTGAAGAAGTGCAGCACGGTACGAGCGCCACGGATGCGCTCGGCGAGCTGGGACGGAGTGGTGCACGGGCCGTCGTAGACCTCGACCGCGTCGCCGCCCGGGCAGCGACGGACGAGCTCGGCCAGGTGCGGATACCCGTCGCACTCGGGCATGACGAGGCGTCCCACGTTGTTGTTCCTCCCCCGTTGACTGGTGCGGTTCGACCGGTCAGCGCGTGGCCAGGCGGACCCGGCAGGTCCACCACCACGTCGTCCGGTCGGCCATCCGGCGTGCGGCGACCTCGCGCAGCCGGGTCAGGCCGAGCGCGTCCTCGCTGACGCCCTCCTCCAGCAGGGCGATCACCCCGCCCTGGCTGGCTGCGAAGTCGACGAAGCGGGCGGCGTCGCCGGTCTCCTTCATGTGCAGGCACACCTCGTTGACGTGCCGGAAGAGCCCGCTCTCCCGCAGTCGTTGCAGGTGCTCGCTCTTCGGCGCGAAGCTGGGGCGCAGTCCGCGTTCGGCCTCCAGGGCGTGGTGCACGGTCTCGAAGTCGCGGTAGGCGGCGTCCACTTCGGGGTCCACGGCCGGCGGCCAGTCGAAGTCGAAGGCGGCCAGCACGGCGCCCGGCCGCATGATGCGGGCGATCTCCGGGAAGGCGCGGGCGGCGTCGAACCAGTGCAGGGCGTGGCTCACGGTCACGATGTCCGCGCAGCCGTCCGGCAGTCCGGTCTCCTCGCCCGTGCCGTCGACGACGCGGATGCCGCGCTGGGCTGCGATGGCCCGCATCTCGGCGGAGGGCTCCACCCCGGTCACCTCGGGCCAGATGGTGGAGGAGAGGCCGGTGCCGCAGCCGATGTCGACCACGTCCGGGTCGGTGGTCCCGGACCACTGGCGCAGCAGGCTCGCGAGTTCCTCGGGCGGATGGGGGCGGACGCGATCATAGAATTCCGCAAACTTACTGAAGCGTTCCGCAGAGTCAGGAATTACATTCGCCATGGCGATGAAGGTAACACAGGTCTCGGACGTGTGTTGGAGTGATGAACGGCATAGTTAAAAACTTGTCAAATCGGAGGCTGATCTTCGGTGATCCGAAAAGGTGAAGCGCGGTTGGGATAAAAATCAACCTTCCCTCCGGATCGGCGTCCTTGCTGCTCAGAGCCGTTTTTGGAAGGGAAGGCGAGGGTCGGGGAGGTCGCAGAAACCTCCCCTCGGGTATCTTTTAATAACCTTGAAAAATTCCAGCGTCGGGCGTGCTGTAACACCCCAATCCAGTTAAGTGAATTGTCGGGGAAAATCTCCCGGACGGATAATTGAAGGGATACGGCATTCCGGACGAGGGCCAGGGCACTTCCGACCGATCTCCGCGGCGGCCACGGAGATCGATCACAAGCGCCCTAGTCCGACAGGCTCAGCAGCGCCGCGTGGTCCGGGGTGTCCGGCGGGGCCTGGTAGACGACCAGCCGCTGGCCGTCGCTGCGCGCCACGTCGAAGGCCTCGTAGGTCAGCGTCATCCGCCCCGCCGTCGGGTGCCGGTACACCTTGCGGCCGTTGGTGCGCGCCCGGACGTCGTAGCGCCGCCAGAGGGTGGCGAACTCGGTGCTCTGCTCGGCGAGTTCGCCGACGACCTCCCAGAGGTCCGGCGCGCCCGGGTGCACCACCACCGCGGCGCGCAGATGGGCCACCACGCCGTGCGCCACGTCGTCCCAGTTGGCGTACAGCTCCCGGGCGCCGGGGTGCACGAAGGCGTAGCGCGCGGTGTTGCGCTCCTGCTCGGGCCAGTCCTCGATGCCGGGGAAGAGCCGCAGCGCGGCCTGGTTGGCGGCCAGCAGGTCACTGGACCGGCTGAGCACGCACGCCGGGTAGGGGTGCGCGATGTCGAGCATGCGCCGGACCTCGTCCCGCACGGTGCGCACGGCCCGGCCGCGCCGCCCGCCGTCGCCCGGCACCAGCGTCCGACCGCGCCCCAACTCCGCCAGATAGCGGTGCTCGTCGTCGGTCAGCTTCAGCACCCGGGCGATCGCCTCCAGGACCGCGGGGCTCGGCCGTTGCTGTTTGCCCTGCTCCAGGCGCCGGTAGTACTCGATGCTGACGCCGGCCAGGATCGCGACTTCCTCCCGCCGCAGCCCGGCGGTGCGGCGACGGCCCGCCGATGGGGGGAGGCCGGCCTCGTGCGGTGCGACGCGACTGCGCCGACTCCGCAGGAACTCCCCTAATTCCGTGCGATTCCCCGTTAGTACGTCTCCCACCCATGCAGTATGCATCGAACGGGTCGGGTAAGGGGGGCCCTGGCAGGGCCCCTTTACCGGGGCCTGGCCGCCGCGGGCTTCGCCAGGCAGGCTGAACGCACCGCGCCGGTCCGCCGCCGCGGTCTCGGAACGTGACGGGGCACCAAGGCCCACGACGAGAGGACGGTGGGCCCTCCGGTGTCCACTCAGGTTGAACTCACCCGCCCGCAACGCCATCTCATCCTGGCGGTCTGTTGCACGAGCGTGTTCCTCGGCAACCTCAACAACACGGTGCTCAACGTGGCACTGCCCGCCATGCAGCGCGATCTGCACAGCCCGCTGTCCGGGTTGCAGTGGACCACCGACGCCTACCTGATCGTGCTGGCGGCGCTGTTGATGCTCGCCGGCTCCGCCGGGGACCGACTCGGGCGCCGCCGCGTCTTCCAGGCCGGACTGGCCCTGTTCACCCTCGGCTCGCTGCTCTGCGGCCTGGCGCCCGACCTGGGCTGGCTCATCGTCTTCCGCATCGTCCAGGCGGTCGGCGCCTCGATGCTGAACCCGGTGGCCATGTCGATCATCACCAACACCTTCTCGGCACCCCGCGAACGGGCCCGGGCGATCGGTGTCTGGGGAGCGGTCATGGGCGTGGCGATGGCGGTCGGCCCGATGGTGGGCGGGGCGCTCGTCCAAGGCATCGGCTGGCGGTCGATCTTCTGGCTCAACCTGCCGATCGGACTGGCCGCCCTGGTCTGCGCCGCGCGCTTCGTCCCCGAATCCCGCGCGCCCCGGCCCCGCCGGCTGGACCCCGTCGGGCAACTCCTGGTCATCGTGCTGATGGTGTGCCTGACCTACGCCATCATCGAGGGCCCCAACACCGGCTGGACCGCCCCGCGCACCCTGGGCTGCGCGCTGGCCGCCCTCGTCGCGCTCCTGGCCCTGCTCCGCTACGAGAGCCGGCGCCACGAACCCCTCGTCGAGCTGCGGGTCTTCCGCAGCGCCGGGTTCAGTGGGGCCAGCGCCATGGCGGTCTGCTCGTTCTTCGTGCTGGGCGGCTTCCTCTTCCTCAACACGCTCTACCTCCAGAACGTGCGCAACCTGTCGGCCCTGGCCGCCGGCCTCTTCCTGCTGCCCATGGCGGTCATGAACATCCTCACGTCGCCGCTCTCGGGGCGCCTGACCGCCAACCGCGGCCCCCGGCTCCCGCTGCTGCTGGCCGGCGTGGCCACCACCGCGGGCGGCGCCCTGCTCGCCACTGGGGACGCCCTCACGTCCGATGTCTGGCTCTTCACCGCGTACGTGCTGATCGGCATCGGCGTGGGACTGGCCAACACGCCCGTCACCAACGCTGCCATGGCCGGCATGCCCCAGGAACAGGCCGGCGTGGCCGCGGCCATCGTCTCCACCAGCCGCCAGTTCGGCCAGGCACTGGGCGTCGCCGTGCTCGGCGCGGTGCTCACCACCGGCCTGCACTCCGGTACGGGCTTCGCCCGAGCGGTGCGTCCGGCCTACTGGATCGTGACCGCCTGCGGCGCGGCCATCATCCTCCTCACCGTGGCCACCACGCGCCGTCCCGCACGTCCCGTGGAAACCGCCGTGCCCGCGCGGCAACAGCCGCAGGCACCCGGGGTACCGGAACCGCGTGTGTGAGGAGGGTTCGGTGGACCGGGAGCGCATGCTCCCGGTCCGCTGCCGTGAGGGGCGCCGCACCCGGCGCCGCGGAGGCAACCCCCGGGCCCCGGGCAGGCGTCAGGCCGCGAGGCGGAGTTCGAGCGGGGTGCGGTAGCAGGGGGTGACGCGGGTGCCGTCGAGGAAGGCGTCCAGGCGGACGATCTCCGCGCGGACCGCCGCGCGGGCCGGCGCGCCGGGGTCGGTGAGGAGGCGGTGGTCGAGGTGTCCCTTCGGATGTTGGGCCCAGGCACCGATGATCCGGCCGCGCCACCAGAGGGTGGGGCCGATGTTGCCGTTGCGGTCGAAGAGGGCTTCGGTGTGTGCGGGAACCGCGGCCTTTGTCGGGCCGGCAGGTCGCCTTCTCTCGGGGCGTCGAACGTGCCGCTCCAAGGCCGCGGCCCTTGCCGTGGGACGGGAACTCCTTCACCCTCGTCAACGACGGCGGCGAAAACTCCGCTGGACCGCGGATTTCGGGGAACGGGAAGAAAAGGGCCCCGTCGGAATGGGGTTGCCGCGCGACGACGCAATTACCGTCGAGAAGGATTACCGGCGGCCTCATTTGTAGGAACATCCAATACTTCGGGGATTTCTCTGCCGTTTCCCTGGAGGTTCCTACAGGGAACGATTCATCTTCGCAGGTCGGCTTGACGCTGCGTCGGCGGCAACTTAGCTTCTATCGCATCGACTCGTGAACTGCCGGAAGGAGGCGAAGTCGGATGTCCACCATCTCTGACCTGCATCGCCTCGCCCGGCAGGCCGCCTGGGTGCCGGGTCGCGTAGCCCACGGCTGCTGAGCAGCCCCATCCCGGCGTGCCCACTCGTGGCCCCGGCGTCTTCCGGTATTTGTCACCCGCCCGGCACGTTGTTGCGTGCTGATTCGTGCTGCGGGTTCTTAAGCCGCGCCACCGAAAGAGAAAGTCCCCTGAAATGGCGACTCATATAGTCAGTACGCCCGCGCTCCGAAATGAGGATGTGTCATGGTAGCGGCGCGGATCACGGTCAATGGGAAAGAGACGTCTATTTCCCCGGCCGTACCCCACACCACGGTTCTGGATTTCCTGCGCGAGCGTGGTCTCACCGGCACCAAGGAGGGTTGCGCCGAGGGGGAGTGCGGCGCCTGTTCGGTCCTCGTGGCCCGCCCCGGGGTGCACAAGCCCACCGACTGGGTGGCGGTCAACGCCTGCCTGTTCCCGGTCGCGGCGCTCGACGGCCAGGAGATCGTCACCTCCGAAGGTCTCGCCACCCCGGGAGACCCCGGCACGTCGCCGACCCTGCACCCGGTGCAGGAGGAGATGGCGCTCCGCGGCGGCTCGCAATGCGGCTACTGCACGCCGGGCTTCATCTGCAGCATGGCCGCCGAGTACTACCGGCCCGGCCGCTGCGCGCACGGCGAGGGCGGCGAGGGCGGCGAGGGCGGCGAGGGCGGCGAGGGCGGCGAGGGTGCCCACGCCGACGCCGAGCACGGGCCGAACGGCTTCGACCTGCACGCGCTGAGCGGAAACCTCTGCCGCTGCACCGGCTACCGCCCGATCCGCGACGCCGCCTTCGCCGTCGGTGAGCCCGAGGGCGACGACCCGCTGGCGCAGCGCCGCGAACAGGCTCCGCCGGCGCCGGTCGCCACCGAGTACGCCCAGGACGACAAGACGTTCGTCCGGAAGAACACGCTGGCCGAGACGTTGGAGCTGCTGCGCGAGCGGCCCGAGGCGGTGGTCGTCGCCGGGTCCACCGACTTCGGCGTCGAGGTCAACATCCGCTCCCGCCGTGCGGACCTCGTGGTCGCCCTCGACCGCCTGGCCGAGATGCGCGAGCTGCGCGTCGAGGACGACTACGTCGAGATCGGTGCGGCCCTGACGCTCACCGAGATCGAGCGGCGCCTGGACGGCGACGTGCCGCTGCTCGCCGAGCTGTTCCCGCAGTTCGCGTCCCGGCTCATCCGCAACAGCGCGACCTTCGGCGGCAACCTCGGTACCGGCTCGCCGATCGGTGACAGCCCGCCGGTGCTGCTCGCGCTGGAGGCGTCGGTGGTCCTCGCCGACGCCGACGGGGAGCGCGTCGTGCCGCTGGCCGAGTACTTCACCGGTTACCGGCAGAGCGTGCGCCGCCCCGACGAGCTGATCCGCGCGGTGCGCATCCCGCGGCCGCTGTCGAGGACCACGGCGTTCCACAAGATCGCCAAGCGGCGGTTCGACGACATCTCCAGCGTCGCCGTCGCCTTCGCCCTCGACATCGAGGACGGCATCGTCCGCAAGGCACGGATCGGCCTGGGCGGCGTCGCCGCCACCCCGATCCGCGCGCTCGCCACCGAGGCGGCCCTGGAGGGCCAGCCGTGGACCGCGGAGACCGTCGAGGCCGCGGCCCGGGTGCTCCAGGCGGAGGGAACGCCGATGGACGATCACCGCGCCAGCGCCGCGTACCGTTCCGCGATGCTCGGCCAGAGCCTGTTGAAGCTGTCCGCGCAGACCACCGAGGCGGTGTCGTCATGAGCCAGTTGTCCGAGCTTCCCGAAAAGCCCGTCGTCGGCGTCTCCATGCCGCACGAGAGCGCCACCCTGCACGTCACCGGCACCGCGCTCTACACCGACGACCTGATCCACCGGACCAAGGACGTGCTGCACGCCTACCCGGTCCAGGTCATGAAGGCCCACGGTCGCATCACCCGGCTGAACACCGGGCCCGCGCTCGACGTGCCCGGCGTGGTCCGCGTCCTGACCGGCGCCGACGTGCCCGGGGTCAACGACGCCGGGATGAAGCACGACGAGCCGCTCTTCCCCGACGAGGTCATGTTCCACGGCCACGCGGTGGCCTGGGTGCTCGGCGAGACCCTGGAGGCGGCCCGGCTCGGCGCCGCGGCCGTCGAGGTCGAGCTCGACGAGCAGCCCTCCCTCGTCACGGTGCAGGACGCCATCGCCGCAGGCAGCTTCCACGGCGCCCGGCCGCTGATGGAGACCGGTGACGTCGAGGCCGGCTTCGCCGAGTCCGCGCACGTCTTCACCGGCGAGTTCACGTTCGCCGGCCAGGAGCACTTCTACCTGGAGACGCACGCGGCCCTCGCGCAGGTCGACGAGAACGGCCAGATGTTCATCCAGAGCAGCACCCAGCACCCCTCGGAGACCCAGGAGATCGTCTCCCACGTGCTCGGTGTGCCGAGCCACGAGATCACGGTGCAGTGCCTGCGGATGGGCGGCGGCTTCGGGGGCAAGGAGATGCAGCCGCACGGGTTCGCGGCCATCGCCGCGCTCGGTGCCAAGCTCACCGGCCGCCCGGTCCGGTTCCGGCTCAACCGGACCCAGGACCTGACCATGTCCGGCAAGCGCCACGGCTTCAACGCCACGTGGAAGATCGGCTTCGACGCCGAGGGGCGCATCCAGGCCCTCGACGCCACGCTGACCGCCGACGGCGGCTGGAGCCTCGACCTGTCGGAGCCGGTGCTCGCCCGGGCGCTGTGCCACATCGACAACACGTACTGGATCCCCAACGCACGGGTCGCCGGTCGCATCGCCAAGACCAACACGGTCTCCAACACGGCGTTCCGCGGCTTCGGCGGACCGCAGGGCATGATCGTGATCGAGGACATCCTCGGCCGCGTCGCCCCGAAGCTGGGCCTGGACCCCATGGAGCTGCGCGAGCGCAACTTCTACCAGCCGGGTCAGGGCCAGACCACGCCGTACGGGCAGCCCGTCACGCAAGCCGACCGGATCTTGGCGGTCTGGCGGCAGGTCCAGGACGACGCCCACATCGCCGACCGCAAGCGCGAGATCGCGGCCTTCAACGCCGCGCACCCGAACACCAAGCGGGCACTGGCGCTGACCGGCCTCAAGTTCGGCATCTCGTTCAACCTCACCGCCTTCAACCAGGGCGGCGCACTGGTGCTGATCTACAAGGACGGCTCCGTCCTGATCAACCACGGCGGCACCGAGATGGGCCAGGGCCTGCACACCAAGATGATGCAGGTCGCCGCGACCACGCTCGGCATCCCGCTGCACAAGGTGCGGCTCGCCCCGACGCGTACCGACAAGGTGCCCAACACCTCGGCCACCGCGGCCAGTTCGGGTGCGGACCTGAACGGTGGTGCCATCAAGAACGCCTGTGAGCAGCTGCGCGAGCGCCTGTTGCAGGTGGCCGCCACCAAGCTCGGCGCGAACGCGTCGGACGTGCGCATCGTCGAGGGCGTCGCACGCGCCCTGGGCAGTGACGCCGAGCTGGCCTGGGACGACCTGGTCCGCACCGCGTACTTCCAGCGGGTGCAGCTGTCGGCGGCCGGCTACTACCGGACCGAGGGGCTGCACTGGGACGCCAAGACGTTCCGCGGCTCGCCGTTCAAGTACTTCGCCAACGGCGCCGCGGCGACCGAGGTCGAGGTCGACGGCTTCACCGGTGCGTACCGCATCCGGCGCGTGGACATCGTGCACGACGTCGGCGACAGCCTCTCCCCGATGATCGACATCGGTCAGGTCGAGGGCGGCTTCGTGCAGGGCGCGGGCTGGCTGACCCTGGAGGACCTGCGCTGGGACACCAGCGAGGGCCCGCACCGCGGCCGTCTCCAGACGCAGGCGGCGAGCACCTACAAGCTGCCGAGCTTCTCGGAGATGCCCGAGGAGTTCAACGTGACGCTGCTGGAGAACGCGACGGAGGAGGGCGCGGTCTACGGCTCCAAGGCCGTCGGTGAACCTCCGCTGATGCTGGCGTTCTCGGTCCGCGAGGCGCTGCGGCAGGCCGCCGCCGCGTTCGGTCCGGGCGGAGCCAGCGTCGAGTTGGCCTCGCCCGCGACGCCGGAAGCGGTGTACTGGGCGATCCAGGCGGTGCGCCGCGGCGAAGCCTCCCGCAACGGCCGGGCCCGCAACGGCATCGCCGTCAACGGCCACGCCGCGGGCGGCCAGGTGCGCGCCGACGCAGAAGTGTTGAGCGGTGCCTGACATGACGTGGGTCGCCGCGGTCGCACGGTTGCGGGCCCGCCGGGAGTCCGGCGTGCTGGTGACCGTCACGACCGTGCGCGGTCATGCCCCGCGCGACGCCGGTGCGAAGCTCGTCGTGGGGCAGACCGAGACGTGGGGCTCGATCGGTGGCGGCAACGTGGAGGCCGTCGCCATCGACCGGGCCCGGGAGATGAGCGCCGTGTCCAAGAAGGAGCCGGAACTCCTCGACTTCGCCCTGAACGACAAGGTGACCAACCGGCACGGCGTGCAGTGCTGCGGTGGCACGGTGTCGGTGCTGCTCGAACCGCTGCCGGTGGTGCGGGCGGTGGCGATCTTCGGCGTCGGGCACGTCGGCCTGGAACTGGCCCGCATCCTGGCCCGGCAGGACCTCGACCTGCATCTGGTCGACAGCCGCTCCGACCTCCTCACCGAGGACCGGCTCGGCGTGCTGGCGGACGCGGTGGCGCAGGTGCACGTGCACCACACGCCGCTGCTGCCCGAGGAGGTGCTGACGGAGTTGCCGCCCGGCACCCACGTCCTGGTCATGACCCATGACCACGCCGAGGACGCGGCGCTCTGCGACGCGGCCCTGCGCACACCGCACCTCGGTTCCATCGGGCTGATCGGGTCGGCGGCCAAGTGGGTGCGGTTCCGCAAGCGCCTGCTCACCGAGGGCGGTCACCACGAGGCCGCCGTCGATCGGATCAGGACCCCGATCGGCATGACCGAGATCACCGGCAAGGAACCCGCCACGATCGCGGTGAGCGTCGCGGCGGACCTGCTCCGGACCTTCGAACGGGACGTCCCCTGAGGGACGCCGGACGCGGTCGCCGGCCGCTCCGCACCGGTCCCCGTCGGGATCGGTGCGGAGCGGCATGCCCCGGCCCCGTCGGTCAGCCGAACTGCCCCGGCTGGTAATCGCCGGCGGGCTGCTGGGTGATGACGTTCAGCCGGTTGAAGGTGCCCATGAGGGCGATCAGGGACACCAACGCGGCGAGCTGCTCCTCGTCGTGGTGCGCGGCGGCGCGCGCCCAGACCTCGTCCGGGACGCCGCCGGCACCGTCCGCGATGCGGGTGCCCTCCTCCGCCAGTTCCAGCGCGGCGCGTTCGGCCTCGGTGAAGACCGTCGCCTCCCGCCAGGCCGCGACCAGGTGGAGGCGCACCGCGGTCTCACCGGCGGCCGTGGCGTCCTTGGTGTGCATGTCGACGCAGAAGCCGCAGCCGTTGATCTGACTGGCGCGGAGCGCGACCAGTTGCTGCGTCGCGAGCGGCAGCGGCGAGTCCGCGATCACCTTGCTCGCCGAGACGACGTGCTTGAGGAACTTGCCTGCGGTCGGGCTGTCGAAGACGTTCAAGCGGGCGTCCATCATGGGCTCCTCTGCCGTTGTCGGTGGTTTCACACCTCTGACGGATGCGGCCCGGTGGGATGTGACACGGGGGAGGTGTGCGCCGCGTCGCTCCGGGCCGGCGCGGGCCGACGCCGGACTCAGCGCCGCGGCCGCGCCGCCGCTTGCGCACCCCTGGGCCCCGCCCGACGCTCCGTGCGCCGCGCCGCGGCCCGCCGGACGAGGTCCACGGCGGCCCCCTCCCACTCAGGATGCGCGAAGTCGAACCCGGCCGCACGCAGTCGACCCGGTACCACCCGGCGGCTCTTGAGCAGCAGCTCCGTGTCCGTCCGCAGCGCGAACGCGCCCAGCTCCGCCATCCACCGCGTCGCCGGCAGCCCCACCGGGACGCCGCGGGCCGCGCGCAGCGCCCGCATGAAGTCCCGGTGCGGGAGCGGGCCGGGCGACGCGAGGTTCACCGGCCCCTCGACGTCGTCCCGGGCGATCAGGAACTCCACCGCGCGGACGAAGTCCCCGTCGTGGATCCACGACACGAACTGCGCGCCACCGGCCACCGGGCCGCCCAACCCCAGCCGGGCCAGCCGCAGCAGGACGTCGAAGACCCCGCCCCGGTCCGGGCTCATGACCATCGCCGAGCGCAAAGCCACCTTCCGCGTCGCCGGGGTGTCGGCCGCGGCCTGTGCCCGTTCCCAGTCCTTGGCGATGTCGACGCTGTACGCCCAGTAGTCGGGCACCCCGGCCTCCGCACCGCCGAGCACCCCCGTCGCCTCGTCGTGCGCCGCGTCGAAGCGGTGGGCGTAGATCGTGGCGGTGCTCATCTGCAACCAGACCCGGGGCGGCCGCGCGGCGGCGGCGATCGCCGCGCCGACCACCCGCGTCGAGTCGAGCCGGGAGTCCCGCATGGCCCGCAGGTTCTCCGCCGTGTAGCGGCAGGAGACGCTGCGGCCGGCCAGGTTGATCACGACGTCACTGCCGTCGACGGCTGCGGCCCAGGCACCCGGCGTCGCCCCGTCCCAGCCGATCTCGCGCGGGCGGCGCGGGCGCCTGGTCAACACCGTGACCTCGTGGCCCGCCGCCGTCAGGGCGCGGTCGAGGAGCGCGCCCACCTGTCCGGTGCCCCCGGGCAGCACTACCTTCATCGAGCCCCCTCGGATTCGGTGGACACCAGGGTAACCGTGGAGTTGAACGCGTTCAAAACGGGGCGGGTGGGTGAGTACGGCTACGCGTCCGCCACGGCCTGGAGGGGACTCAGCGAAGCCGCCCGCCGGGCCGGGACGACCGCCGCCGCCGCGCCGACCACGAGGGACAGCAGGACCACCAGCAGCAGCGTCCCCCAGGGGAGCGCGAGCGAGTACTCCGCCAGCGCACCGTTGGCCAGTGCGCCCACTGCCCATGCGCCGAACACCCCGCCCGCCAGGCCCAACAGCGTGCCGAACGCGGCGACGGTCAGCGACTCTAGCCGGATCATGCGCCGGACGCCGGCGCGGTCCATGCCGAGGGCGCGCAGGACGCCGATCTCCCGGGTCCGCTCCGACACCGACATGGCCAGGGTGTTCACGATCCCGAGGGCGGTGATCAGGAGGCCGATGACCAGCATCCCGTACATCACGGTCAGCAGGTCGCCCATGGTGCCGGCGGCTTCCCGCACCAGCGCGGCCCGGTCCTGGACCTTCAACAGCGGGTTGTTGCCCACCGCGGTGCGCAGCCGGCCCGCCAGGCTCGCCGACGTCGAGCCGTCGTCGGTACGGACGAGGATCCGCTGTGCCGAGCCGGGCCGGAAGCCGGTCTTCTGCACTTCCGCGCGGGCCCCCAGGGCGTCGCGGGCGACGGGGTTGTCCTGGTAGACGCCGACGACGGCGTACTGCTGGAATCCCTGGCCGAGTCCCATGCGCGCGGTCAGTCGATCGCCGGCGTGCAGCCCGTGTTCCCGGGCGAGGGATGCGGAGAGGGCGATCCGGCCCGGCCCGAGGTCCCGCGCGGAGCCGCTGAGGAAGCGGAGCCTGAGGACCGCGTCCACGGCGTCCGGGTCGATGCCGGAGACCTGCCGGACCTGGCCGCCGGTGAACAGCGTGGAGTCCGCGAGGGCGGCCGCGGTCCGCACGCCGGAGGTACCCCGCACCCGGTCCACGGCCGCCGGGGCGATGCCGGTCGTCGGCGTGCGGGTGCTGATCACGTAGTCGGCACCGAGTCCCGCGGCGGCCTGCCGGTCGAGCGCCTGCCCCGTGGAGTTCCCGATGACGGCGAGTCCGGAGACCAGGGCGGTGCTGATCATCAGGGCGGAGGCGGTCGCCGCGGTGCGCCGCGGGTCGCGCAGCGCGTTCTCCCGCGCCAACCGGCCGATGACGCCGAAGCGGGCGGTCAGCCGGCCGGTGAGCCGGATCACCGGGGCGGCGAGCAGCGGCGCCAGCACGATCATGGAGACGGCGAGGAGGCCGCAGCCCAGCAGCGCGCTCTGCAGGTTCTCGACGGAGGCGTCCTTCGCCCCGGTGAGCGACACCAACAGCCCGCCGCCCAGGGCGAGGAGGACCAGCCCCACCGCGCCGCGCACCCGGGACCGCGTGCGGGACGGCAGCTGCGTCGTCGCGCGCATCGCCTCCAGGGGCGCGATGCGCGCCGCCCGCCGGGAGGGCAGCCAGGCGGCGAGCACGGTGACGCCCACCCCGACGCCGAGGGCGGCGGCGACGGGCCGCGCACCGATCACGAGGGGCCCGTCGGGCAACGCGTCCGCACCGGTGCTCAGCAGGTCGGGCAGCACGGCGGCGATGCCGACGCCGAGCAGGAAGCCGACTACCGAGGCGGCGCATCCCACCAGGGCCGCCTCGACGAGGACGGAACGGACCACCTGGCGGCGCGTGGCGCCGATCGCCCGCAGCAACGCGATCTCACGGGTCCGTCGGGTGATGAGCATGGTGAAGGTGTTGACGATGAGGAACGAGCCGATGAACAGCGAGACCCCGGCGAAGACCAGCGGCACCTTGGTGTAGCCGCGGGTCAACGTGTCGAGGTAGCCGGCCTGTTGGGTGGCCTGGGCGGCGCCGCTGACGGCCTCGGCCCGGTCGGCCGGCAGCACCGCGCCGACCCGGTCGGAGAGCGCGGCCTGATCGGTGCCGGGCGTGGCGGACAGGTCGATCCCGGTGTAGTGGCCCGGGGTCGCGAACAGCCGCTGGGCGGTGGCCGCGTCGAACAGGGCGAGGGTGCCGCCGGCGGTCACCCGACTGTCCTGGGTGGACACGATGCCCACCAGCCGCTTCGTCATGACCGGACCGTCGGTGGCCAACGTGACCGTGTCGCCGAGGGCGAAGTGGCCTGCGGCGGCGGTGCCGGCGTCCACGGCCAACTCGTCGGAGTTGCGGGGCGCGTGCCCCTTGACCAGCGGATAGCGAGGGTCCTCGCCGTCCTTGCCGGGCAGGTAGCCGGCGGCCAGGTTCGCCCACGACGAGTCGGCCCGCAGCGGCGCGCCGTCCGCGCCGGCGAGCACCGCCGAGCCGTCGACCGACGGCCGCACGGCGGCGACACCGGGCACGTCGGCCAGTTTCCGCGCGAGCGCGTCGTCCAGGACCGTGCCCGGCCGGTTGGCGGGGCCGGACGGCGGGTCCTTGGGGGTCACGGTGACCGCGACGTCCGCGAAGTCCTTCGACGCGGCGGCGCGGTAGGCGGCGGCGGAGGAGTCCGCGAAGACCAGCGTGCCGGAGACGAACGCGACGCCCAGGCAGATCGCCAGGGCGGTCATGACCAGACGTGCCTGGTGCGCGAGGAGGTTGCGCAGGGTTGTTCGCAGCATGGGGAGCTTTCGGGAGCAGGGAGGTGCGGAAACGGCCGCAGGAGGCGCGGCCGGGCGGCGCCGGACGGGTGCGCCGGGGCGCCGCGGGGACGGTGTCAGTGCCGGCGGGCCGGCGCCTGGGCCTCGAACTGGAGCATCCGGTCGAGTACGGCACCGGAGGTCGGCTCGTGCAGTTCGTCGACGACCCGGCCGTCGGCGAGGAACACCACCCGGTCCGCGTGCGCGGCGGCCACCGGGTCGTGGGTGACCATCACCACCGTCTGGCCCAACTCCCGTACCGAGTCCCGCAGGAAGCCGAGGACTTCCGCGCCGGACCGGGAGTCGAGGTTGCCGGTCGGCTCGTCGGCGAAGACGATGTCGGGCCGGGAGGCCAGGGCACGGGCCACCGCGACCCGCTGCTGCTGGCCGCCGGAGAGTTCGGCGGGCCGGTGGTCCAGTCGGTCGGCCAGACCGACGGTGCCGACGACGGTGTCCAGCCACCCGGCGTCCGGCCGTCGGCCGCCGATCCGCAGGGGCAGCGTGATGTTCTCCAGCGCGGTGAGGGTCGGCAGCAGGTTGAAGCCCTGGAAGACGAAGCCGACCTTCTCCCGGCGCAGCGCGGTGAGTTGACGGTCCGTCAGCTGTGCGAGCTCGGTGTCGCCGATGCGCGCCGAACCGGAGGTCACGCCGTCCAGTCCGGCCAAGCAGTGCATCAGCGTGGACTTGCCGGACCCGGAGGGGCCCATGACGGCGGTGAACCGGCTCCGGGCGAACTCGACGGACACCTCGTCCAAGGCGGTCACCCGGGTCTGGCCCGTCCCGTAGACCTTGGTCAGGTTGGTGGCGCGGGCGGCCGGTTCCGTGACGGGGGAGCGGGGCGAAGAAGAACGCTGCGACATGAGTACTCCGGCTGGAGGCGTGGGCCCGCGGCGAGCGCCGCGAACCGGGGACTCACCCATCCTCACCGCCCCCACCTGCACAAACGTCATCCTCTACGGCTGAGTGGCACTCTGTCCGAAGCAAGGTTCGGGCGGGCCGTACTCCGCTCTTCGGCACAGTCCGGACGGCCGCGCTCTTCCTTTGGACAGAGGCGAGGAGGCACCGGCCCGCCACCGGCAGCAGGCCGGCACGCAGCGCCCGCCAGCGGCACCCGGAGGGCCCGCGCCGCGCCTCCCCGGTGGTGCCGTCAGGAAGCCAGGCCGGTGCGGTGGGCCAGCAGGGCGGCCTGCACCCGGCTCGCCGAACCGGTCTTGTCCAAGATGGCGCCGACGTGCGTCTTCACCGTGCCGATCCCGATGCCCAGCCGGCCGGCGATGTCCTGGTTGGACAGGCCCTCGCCGAGCATCGCCAGGACCTCCCGCTCCCGGACGGTGAGGCGGCCGACGCGCTCGTCCGCGAGCGCGCGGTCGGCCACCGCGGGCTCGCCGCCGTGCAGCATCCGGGAGATCACCGCCCCGGTGACGCCCGGGGACAGTACGGCATCGCCGGCGGCGGCCGACCGCACCGCACTGATCAACTCCTGTGGCCCCTCGTCCTTGAGGAGGAAGCCCGCGGCGCCTTCCCGCAGCGCCCGGACGACGTTGGCCTCGTCGCCGAAGGTCGTCAGCATCACGACCCGCGGCGCGGGATCGAGGGCGAGCAGCGGTGCGATCGCGGCCAGGCCGTCGCAGACCGGCATCCGGATGTCCAGCAACACCACGTCCGGGCGGTGCGCGGCGGCCAGTTCGACGGCCTGCCGCCCGTCCGCGGCCTCGGCGACGACGTCGATGCCGTCGGCGTGCCGGAGGATCAGGCGGACACCGTGCCGGATCATCGTCTCGTCGTCGGCGAGCAGGACGCGGAGGGGACGGGCGGGTTCGCTCACGGGGACTCCCAGGGCGTGGCGTCCCGGACCGACGGGACGGTGAAACGGTCGATGGAGATCAGGCGGTGCGCGCCGTCGAAGCAGTAGCGGGCCACGGTCAGGCCGCCGGGGTGGCTCTCGGTGGCGCCGTTGAACGGGTAGATGCAGCCGGCCGTGCCGGCGGGGCGCGGCGGCTCGTGCCCGGTGGCCGCGGCCCGGACCGCCGCGTTGTCCAGGACGCCCAGCCCGGCCACCTGCTCGTACGTCATGCCGACGCGGGGCAGCGGCGGCGGCCCGGACTGGTGGGGGCGGGCCGCGTACACGAAGGCGACCCCGAGCACCATGAGGACGCACAGGCCCACCAGCCCGAAGGCCAGCGTCAGCGCGTCGGCCGTCCGGCGCTCCCGGACGTCGGGCCGCACGTCCTTGTCTGACGGTTCGTCAGTGTCGGGCGGGCCGTGCACCCCCGCCGGGCCGAGGGGGGCCGCGCCGTCGTCGCCCAGCAGCCCCTCCGTGGCTCCGGCGGCACCGGGTCGGTCGCGTTCGGTGGGTTCGGCGGGTTCGGTCGGCACGGTGGCGGCCACCCGGAACCCGCCGGACGGCAGCGCCGCGGCGTCGAAGCTGCCGCCGAGCAGTTCCACCCGCTCCCGCAGGCCGGTGAGCCCGCGACCGGTGCCCGCCTCGCCGGCGGCCGGCGGATGCGGCGGGGCACCGTTGCGCACGGTGACCCGCACCTCCGCGTCGTCGTGCACGACCGCGACGGTGACGTGCGCCGCGGTCGCGTACCGGTGCACGTTGGTCAGGGCTTCCCGCACCAGGCGGTGCACCGCCCGCCGGACCCGCGCCGGGCGGGCGTCGAGGTCCGGCCCGGTCCACTCCAGCCGCACGGCGATCCCGCCGTCGCGGGACCCCGCCACCAGCGCCTCGACGTCGGCGCGGGTGCCGGTCGCGTCGGTGAGCGCGTCCGGCCCGGTGTCCCGGCCGAGCGGCCCGAGCACGCCGAGCGCCTGCCGCAGTTCGCGCAGCGCGTCCCGGGTGGTCCGGCGCACCAGGACGGCCTCCTCGCGCAGCTCCGGCGCGGCCCGGTCCAGGGCCAGTTCCAGCCCGCCGGCGTGCAGGGAGATCAGGCTCAGGCGGTGTCCCACCAGGTCGTGCATCTCGGCGGCGATGCGGGACCGCTCGTGGATGCGGGCCTCGCTGTCGGCGAGTCGACGGGCCCGCTCCGCCGCGTCACCGCGCTCGCGCAACGCCCGCAGCAGGCGCCGCTGCTGACCGTGCGCCGTGCCGACCAGACCGGGGACGACCACCGCGGTCGAGGCCAGGACCAGGCCGAGCGCCACCGCGTACGGCACCGGTTCGGGGCCGAACCACGGCGCGACCGCCACCGCGGACACCAGGACGAGGGCCCCTGCCGCTGCGAGCAGCCGGGCGCGCCGACGCGCCCGCACGGCCCGGCGGGCCACCGTGTAGGCGGCCGCCGCCGTGATCGGCCCGACGCCGACCGACAGGCCCGTCAGCGCGGCGAGCGCCAGCAGCACGGTCCCGGGGAACCGGCGCCGTACCGGCAACAGCCCCGCACCGACCGCCAGCGCCAGCAACTGGAGCCCCGGGTACGGCAGGAACCCCAGGCGTCCGACCGCCAGATAGGAGCCCAGGCCCGCGAGGACCACCCCGGCCGATTTCGCGACCGCGCGCGCGGATCCGCCCGCGGTCGATCCGGCGGGCGGGCGACAGCGGGGGAACCGACGAAACGGGTAGGTGCGCACCACGCTGACCAGTATCGACGCCCCGGCACGCGTCGGCATGGACCCTGCGGGCGAGGTGTTGCTCTACCGAAAGGCAGAGACCTGGGCGAGGGCGCGCGGCGTCGCCTAAGGCGCCGCCGGCTCCGCGAGCGAGGAGACGACGGTCGCCAGGTCCGCCCCCGCCCGGAGGAGCGCCACGGTCCGGGCCGCGATCCGGTCGAGGTGGCGTTGCAGGACGCGCTCGGTCTCACCCGGGCCGTCGAGCCGCTCCAGGGAACCGATGACCTCCCGCACGGCCGGAATGCCGTGACCGGAACTGCGCAGGGCGGCGACGATGCGGGCCGCCCTGATGGCGGGCACGTCGTAGCGCCGTGCGCGCAGTGAGGTCACGCGCTCGGGCGTGACGAGTCCCTCCTGCTCCCAGAACCGCAGGGTCGAGGTGCGGACGCGGAGCGCCTCGGCGAGCTCCGTGA
Source organism: Streptomyces lunalinharesii (assembly GCF_039532155.1). Taxonomy (NCBI): domain Bacteria; kingdom Bacillati; phylum Actinomycetota; class Actinomycetes; order Kitasatosporales; family Streptomycetaceae; genus Streptomyces; species Streptomyces lunalinharesii. Next base: position 23,126 of record NZ_BAAARK010000036.1, on the reverse strand, counting down.
TCGTCATGGCGTCGTCGTCCTGTGGCGCCCCGGCGGTCTGGGCCTCGTCCTGGATGGCGCGCAGGGCCCGTTGGGCGCGCAGCGCCTCGTCCCGCTCCCGGGCGAGTCGGACGTGCAGCTCGTTGACGGCCGCGGCCGCCTCGGTGAGGGTGCCGGCGCGCAGCTCCGCGAGGAGCTGCCGGGCCGCGACCGGGCCCACGGCGCCGGCGAGCCCGCGATAGGCGCGCAGCGCATGGACGTGGACGTCCGCGTAGCCGCGGTACCCGTTGTCGGCACGGTCGGCCGGCGGAATGACCCCCAGCCGTTCCAGGTCGCGCACCTGCTGCACCGAATACCCCGACTCCCTGGCGACGTCGACCGTGCGGAGCGGCCCCCGTCGCGCACTGCCCGTCGTCCCGTCCATCGACCAACCCCACAGAAGCACTTGAAGGAGATGCTTGAACCATGAGTATGGAACAGATCATCGCGTCGGTGCAGGGACTCGACGGGGCGCTCGTGGTCCGCCCGGAGCCCGGCGGCGACTTCCCGGAGCTCGTGGTGGGGGACTCCTTCTTCTACTACGCCCCGGACGGCCGGATGCCGCAGACCACCCAGCCCTACGGGACCATCGTCACCAAGAACTATCCCGACGACACCGCCTCCGACCTCGACGGCCCGGGGCGGTGGCGGGTGAACGTGAATGTGGACCGTGCGACGTTTCAGGAGCTGATCGACGAAGAACCGCGCGACCTCACCCGGGCGCGCGACCACACGGCCGTCGACACCGTGCTGCCGCACCCGGTGTACGGGGCCCTCGGCTGGATCTCCGTCGTCAATCCCGGCGCGCGGACCACGGAACTGGTCGAGCGGCTGCTGAGCGGTGCCCATGACGCCGCCCGGGCCCGCCACCTGCGACGGCGCGGGTCGGACGACTGACGGTGGTCGCCGGCCGGGGTCAGGGCCGCGCGGGGCCGCCGTCGTACGGGACGCCGGCCCTGGCCGCCAGCCCGGCGATCAGCAGTTCCAGCCCGTAGTGGAATTCGGTGTCGTGGTCGCCGGCGGCCAGATGGGGTGCGGCGGCGATCAGGACCGGGTCGCCGGTGGCGGCGATGTCGCGGCCCTGCTGCCGGAGCTGCTGGTCGTCCAGGGAGCCCAGGTAGATGGCGTGGCCCAGCTCCCGCATGATCGAGCCGATCATGAAGGCGGTGTAGCTGCGCAGGACGTGGACGCCCTCCTCCGGCGTCAGCCGGAGGTCGGTGAGGGTGGCCAGGGTGGAGCGGAGGGCCCGCAGCGCCGCGGGGGAGCACGTGGGGCGGGTGAGCACCAGGGGGAACGCCTTCGGATGGCGCTTGGCCTGGGTCCGGAAGGCCGCGGCGTGCGCGCGGATGCGGTCCTGCCAGCCGTCGGTGTCGTTCTGCGGGAACTCCACCTCGGCGAGGAGCGTCTCCGCCACGCCGTCGAGGAGGGCGTCCTTGTTGGGCACGTGGTTGTAGAGGGACATGTTCTCCACGTCCAGCTCGACGGCCAGTTTCCGCAGGGAGAAGGCGTCGGCGCCGTCGCGGTCGATCAACGTGACGGCCGCGGCGATCACCTTCTGCCGGGTCAGGCCGAGCCTTCTGCCGCGGCCGGTGCCTCGAACCGTCACGTTACCCTCCCGACCGCGGCCCGCAGCACGGCCGCGGCGATCACTCGATCCTTGACATCACTTGCACTGCAAGTCTAGCGTCCGAAGGCACCACTGACTTGCAGTGCAAGTCTTTGCCCGGGACGCCCCGCCGGCCCCGCCGAGCCGGCCCGCACGAGGAGCCCGACCGCCCGCCTCTCCATGCCCGGCCGCACGCCACCGGCCGAGCCGCCCCACCGGCGCGCCCGGCCGGCGCACCACGGAAGGAAGCGACCCGCCATGAGTGACCTCCCCTTCGCGCAACGGTTGTTCGCCCGCGACGTCCGATGGGCCCTCGGGCACGCCCTGCCCCGGCTCGCCACGGACCGCGCGGCGCGCCAGGGCGACCTGCACGGGCAGCTGGTGGCCCTCTCCCGGAGCCCCCGTCCGCACGGCGACACCGCCGACGTCGAACGGCGCCTGATGGACCGCATCCGCGCCGAAGGGCCCGTGCACCGCGGCCGGTTCGGCTTCGTCACCGCCTCCCACCCCGCCGTCCGCGAGGTCCTCAGCAGCAACGACTTCCGCACCGGCGTGCTCCCCGTCATCACCGGCCCCTTGGGGCGGCTCGCCGCCTGGGCCGGCGCCGACGCGCCCGTCGGGCCGCTGAAACCCCCGTCCCTGCTGGTGACCGAGCCGCCCGACCACACCCGGTACCGCAAGCTCGTCACCCGGGTCTTCTCCGTCCGGGCCGTGGAACAACTCCGCACCCGGGCCGAGGAGATCGCCGAGGAACTCCTCGACGACCTCCAGCGCCGCCCACCGGGCACCGACGACGTGGACCTCGTCTCCGCCTACTGCGGCCTGCTGCCCGTCACCGTGATCGCCGAGATCCTCGGCGTCCCCCACGCCGAGCGGCACCGCGTGCTGCGCTTCGGCACCGGCGCGGCACCCAGCCTCGACTTCGGGCTGCCCCGGCGCCGGTTCCTGACCGTCGAACGCTCCCTGCGCGACTTCGACGCCTGGTTGGCGCAGCACATCGAACGGATCCGCCGGCAGCCCGGCGCCAACCTGCTCAGCCAACTGGTCACCGCCCGCGACGACGACGGCCGGGGCCTGACCGACACCGAACTGCGCGCCACGGCCGGCCTGGTGCTCGCCGCCGGGTTCGAGACCACCGTGAACCTGCTCGGCAACGGCATCGCCCTCCTCGACCGCCACCCCGACCAGCGCGCCGCCCTCCACGACGACCCGGCCCTGTGGCCGAACGCCGTCGACGAGATGCTCCGCTTCGACCCACCGGTGTTCCTCACCGGGCGCGCGGCGACCCGTGACACCAGCATCGGCGGGCGCCCGGTACCGCGGGGCGCGCTCGTGACCCTGCTGCTCGCCGGCGCCAACCGTGACGCGTCGCTCTTCGCCGACCCGCACCGCTTCGACGTCACCCGGCCCAACGCCAAGGAGCACCTGTCCTTCTCCGGCGGACGCCACTACTGCCTGGGCGCCGCGCTCGCCCGCATGGAGGCGGAAGTCGGCCTCCAGGCCCTCCACCGCCGTTTCCCCCACCTCACCCTGCACCCCGGCGCCCGCCGCCGCACCACCCGGATCCTGCGCGGCTACGTCCACCTCCCCGCCCGACTCGGCACGCCCGTACCGGTCTAGAGCATGGCGTGCCTGGACTACCGCGCCCAGCGGCCCATGGCCGGCGCGGTGCCGATCAGGCACTCGATGCCGGTCGGGAAGCCGGCGAGGGCGTAGGCGGTCAGCCGCAGGTGGCCCTCCAGGCAGACCAGGTCGTCCCGGCTCTCGCCGACGTGGATGAGCGGCGGGAACCGTTCGCCTCCGAGGAACGCGTGGGCTGCGTCGACGAACGGGTCGTTGGGCACGTCGCACGCCCGCAGACCTGCGGTGATACGTACGGCCGCATCGTGCGGCCGGCGGCTGCCACCCGACAGTTCGACCCAGTAGGAATAGTCGAGGTAGCGCACGCCGGCCGCCTCGTGGGCGGAGAGGCGGGCCCAGGTCCAGGTGACGTGCGGGGGGAAGTTCTCGAACAGGTCGCGGTTCTCGCCGTACCCGCGCGTCGCGGCGAGCAGCGCGCGACGTGTGCGGTTCGCTCCGACGTCGGACAGGTCCGGATCCGTCAACAACCGCTCGGCCTGCCCGGCCGCCGCCAGGTGGGACCGGAGGTTCCGCCCGAACCTGCGGCTGGACAGCTCGCCACGCAAGAAGCAGGCGACCATCTCGTCCGCACTGCTCATACCGCGTACCTGCATGACCGCCAGCATAGGGTCGACCGCCCCGGACGCCGCGGCCCGCGCAGGAAGAGGCGTTGTCAGTGGCAACGCCTAAGGTCGCGGCATGAGTTCTTCCCTGAGCGTGTACGTGCTCGACGTGGCCGCGACCCGCGCCCTGGTCGGATCCGGCGACGACGCACTGCTGGAGGTGATACGCACCCGTTTCCAGGACGACCTGGCCGGCGACGACGACTACTTCAGCCACGAGATCGCGCAGGGTGCCCCCACCGCGTACGACGCGCTCCGCGCGGTCCTCCACGGCGGCCCCTTCAGCGACCACGCCCACCACGCGTTCCAATACGGCTACGCCTACAAGAGGTTGTGCGCGTTGACCGGCTCGTTCCTGCCCAACGACTGCTTCACGCCGCACCGCGGCGACTGGCTGGAGACCGTCGACCGAGGACTGAAGGACCTGCGCATCACGGCCGTCTCCGTCAGCGACTTCAGCTACGGCGTGCCGCCCGCTCCCCTTCCGCCCGCCGACACGCCGGGGTGCGGAGTCTGGACGCCCGAGCAGATCGCGCGGGCGCTGGAGGAGTTCGAAGCCACCAAGCGGGCGGAGCACGCACCGCCGCTGGAGCCCGAGGTCGTGGAGGCCGTCATGCAGTGCCTGGAATGGATGCGCCACGCGGAGGCACGGCCGGGCCACGGCCTCATCGGCTTCCGCTCCTGACCCGCGCCGCCGCGCCCGGCCCGGGCCGGGCGACGGGTCCGGGTCAGCCGGGGACGGCGCAGGCCACTTCGGTGGCCAGTCGCACCGCGAGGGTGCGGGACAACAGCACGGGCAGGCCGCTCGCGGCGGCCGCGGCCCGCCGCATCGCCTCGGTGTAGCCGATGCAGTCCAGCACCAGCCAGCGACTTCCCCCGCGCGCCAACTCCCGTGCGGCCGCGGCGACCTGCGGCAGGGCGTCGTCCGCATAGGGATTGCCGGGGGCGGCCCCGACCGCTCCGGCCAGCAGTGGCGACCAGCGGCGTTCGACGTCGGAGCGCTGGTCGGACAGCGGGCACACGAGCCCGACCGGATCGCTGCCGACGATGCCGCGGACCGCCTGTTGGACGAGCGGCTCCGCGTACAGCAGCGGCCGCCGGGCCGGCACCGGCGGGAAGTTGCCGGTGCACAGCAGCAGCGTCGCGGCGGCACCGTCCCGTTCGCAGCGGGCCACCGCGTCGCGCATCCGCGGGGCCAGCGCCGCGTGCCCGAGGACGACGGAGCCGCCGTCGCGCAGCCTGGTGACGAGCGGGGCCTCGCCGGCCGCGGGCGCGAGGTCGGCGCGGGTCCGCGGGCCGGCCGGCCCGGTGAACTCGTCGAGGTCCAGGGCGCCGTGCTCGATCGCCCGCAGCCCGCGCAGCAGCGGGGCGACGTCGGCGGTCAGGTCGGTGCGCGGGGACTGCCCGATGGTGACCAGGCCCAGGCCGGGGCCGTGCGGCGCGGGGCCGGGGCCGGATGCTGCGTTCATGACTGGTGCGTTCCTCTCACGTGTCGGCTTCGGACTCCGCCGGTCCGCGGTCCGTCGGCGGACGGGCCCGTGCGCCCGCCCGTGTCCCGGGCCCGCGGCTCGGCGCGCGGGGCCCGGGGCGCCGAGCGGGGCGCGGGTCACAGGGCCTTGTAGATCTGACTGACGTCGTGCAGGGAACTCCCGGCGACCAACCCGGCTCCCACCAGCGCGAGGTCGGCGTCGGCGGCGGCCCGCGCGTCGGCCCGGGCCAGGTCGTCCCGACCGGCGCGACGGTCGCGGTAGCGGGTGTAGCCGAAGCGCACGGCGAGCGCGGCCAGCACGAGCCAACCAGCCTGCGGGGTGGCGACGAGCAGACCGGTGGCCAGCAGGACGCCCATCTGCCGCGACGTGCCGCCGAGGAACTGGATCAGCGCCCCCGGGATCGCCCACAGCCCCATCATCAGCAGCGCGTGCGGGTCGGTGAGGCCGGCCTTGATGGTGCCGACGTAGACCTTGGCGACCGGCGGCACCCGGCCTTCCGAGAAGAACGGCTGCCAGGCGATCACGACGACGAGCACGGCGACGGCGAAGCCGACCAGCTGCGCGAGGTACTGCTGGCGGCGGCCGGCACGCTCGTACGGTCGCCACGGCACGGCGTCCTTGCGCAGGATCCAGCCGGCCTTGAAGTCGAACCCGACGTCGGCGAAGGCCGGTCCGGTGGAGGCGGCGTAGCCGACGAGCAGGGCCAGCGGCACCATCGGGATGCCCAGCACCAGCCCGAGGATCAGGAAGATGAGGGTCACCGCGAACGCCGGGAACCAGCCCGAGTGCATCGCGGCCAGACCGACGATCAGCTGGTGGACGAGGGCCGCGACGCCGGCCAGCAACACCCAGCCGACCAGGCCCGCCCCGCTCATGCCGGAGGTCACCCCACCGAACAGGGCGATGACCACGGCGCCGACGAGGAACAGCACGAACCCCTCCAGCAGGCCCCGCCGCAACCGGCGCGCGTCGACCGTCCGGGTCTCGGCGTCGAAGCGGTCCTCGTAGGCCGCCTCGGACGCGGCACGGGCCGCCGCCCGCTCGTCCGCCTCACGGGCGGACCGCGCGGCGCGCCGCTCGCGCATCAACAGGACCGCCTGCACCAGCGCGACCAGCCCGGCACCGATCATCACGCCGTGCGGCACGTAGTGGGCGGCGAGGTCGGTGTGCAGCACCTCCGGCGCGTACTGGGCGACCAACAGGCCGACCCCGAACATCAGCAGCGCCCAGACGTTGCCGAGGAAGGCCACGCCGGCCGCACTGGTCGGCAACTTGACCAGGGCGCCGAGGAAACCGACGACGGCGCTGATGCCGAGCAGCCCGGCCTTGCGGCCGCCCTCGTCCCCGGCCTTGATCGTCTCGGCGGCCGCCACGCCGGCCGGCCACGCGGCCGAGGCGGGCAACAGCCGTGAGTCGAAGACCCGGTAGAGCACCCAGCTGTCCACGGCGAGGCCGATCACCGCGCCGCCCAGCATCGGCCACACCAGGTCGGGGCGGCCCAGCAGATAGGGCACCGCGATCGGGGTGATCAGCGAGTTGGCGGCGGCGAAGGTGGAGCCGGAGACGGCGGACTGCACCAGGTTCTGCCGGTGCGGATCGCGCATCCGGCGCAGCGCGGCGAAGGAGATCCGCCCGATGAGCATGGCGAGCAGCGCGCCGATGACGGAGGTGTTGGGCGCGATCCCGAGGGTCGTGATCAGGACGAGTCCGATGACCGCGCCGAGGACGGAGAGCACGATCGTCACGATCAGCGTGACGGGTTCGAACGCTCTGGGGTGGGCCGCCCGGGTCTCCGGGGCGTCGGCCGGCGGGGCCGGCGGTGTCTGGCTCATGGGTGCTCCGGTGCGGTTCGTCCGGGTGGTGGGGCGGGGCGGGCCCCGCGGGGGCGGGTGTGGCGCGCCGTCCCGGACGCCGTGGCGGGTCCGGTGCGGCGCGCCCGGGAGGTCAGGCGGCGGCGTCCTCGTCGGGCGCGCCCGCCTGGAGGCGGTTCATGGGCCCGTAGAGCTCAACGAGCCGGGCGAACTCCCCGGCGTCGTGGAACCGCGCGGCGCCGCGGCCGAACTCCTTGGCCGCCTCCAGCGCGAAGCGGCCGGCCGCGGCGATGTCGGTCTCGTGGCTGGCGCCGGTGGCGCAGCCGGCCACCGCGCTCTGTGCGGTCACGGCGAGGCCCACGACCGGGGCGTCGGTGGCCACGCAGGGCTGCATGATCGAGTTGATGTGGTGCACGCCGTTCCCGTAGGGCGTGATGTCCTGCGTGGTGATCGGCAGGACGTGCGCGGCCTCGCCGGTGACGGTCTCCAAGATGCCCAGCAGATCGTCGCTGACCCGCAGGATCCACCCCTCCTTGACCGTCGGGGACAGGGCGATGCCGCGGTGGTTGAGGAGCCGGTTGCCCTTCGTGGTGTCGATCGAGACGACCGCGTCCATGGCCGGGTCGATCTCGGCGCGGTTGCAATCAAGGATCGACACGGGGGAGTCCATGAAGGGCACCGGGTCGTGCGGCCGGGTCGGCGCGTCCGGGCAGACGTGGGTGCTGACGATGACGTCGCCGCGCAGCACGTCGCCGCGCCCGTACATGTCGAGCAGCTTGGCAGCGGTGGCGAGCGCGGCGACGGCGCCGTCCGCGTCGGAGACCAGACCGGTGCGTTCGGGCCGGGCCCCGACGCCGCCGAGCCGGCCGAGCACGCCCAGCGTCGGGGCGCTGCCGCCGGCCCGGGCCCCGTCGGCGCCCGGCACGACGACCTTGACGAAGTCGGTCCCGCCCTTGGCCCCTTCGACCCGGGTGACGGTGATCTCCACCGCGTCCGACCGGACGGCGGTCGCGGCCGGGGTGCCGGCGGCCTCCCGGACGGCGCCGTCGAGCACGCCGCGCAGGTGCGCGGCGAGGAGCTGCCCGTCGGTCTGCGGGCGGTCGAGGAGTTCGAGGACGTCGAGTACGTGCTTGAGCACGGTGGCTCCCTGGTGCGAGGTGGTGCGGTGCGCGATTTCGCTCAGGTTGCGCCGGCCATATCCAAGTCAGCAACCCTTTCTCTATATACGGGAAGAAGTATCAGATGACGGTATAGGCTGCCGACGTGACTACCGAACGAGGCGCTCCGCTCCAGACCGCCGACCGCGTGCTCCAGGTCCTGCTCGCCTTCTCCCACGACCGGGAGGAATGGGGGGTGACCGACCTCGCCGCCGAATTCGGCTGGGACAAGTCGGTGTCGCAGCGGCTGCTGGCGTCGCTCGCCCACCGCGGCTTCCTGGTGTCCGACCCGGTCACCCGCCGCTACCGCCTGGGCCCCGCGGTCTGGCACATGGCCACCGCCTGGGAACGGCACAGCGGCATGGCCGGGCTGGTGCGCCCCGCGTTGCGCGAACTCGCCGCCGCGGCCGGCGTCACCGCCCTGTTCGCCGTGCCGGACGGCGTCCACATGCGCTGCGTGGAGTCCGCCGACGGCGCGGCCGGTCCACTGCGCGCCTACCGCCTGGCCGACGAGCTGTATCCGGCGCACGCCGGCGCCACCTCCCGCGCCTACTTCGGCATGCTCACCCCGGGCGCCCGGGCCGCGCTGCTCTACGGCCGCCCGATGGCCAGGTTCAGCACCCTGACCGTCACCGACGAGGTCGAACTGGAACAGCGGATGTCCCGGGTGCCGCAGGACGGCCACGCCTACTCCCAGGGCGAGTACGACCCGGCGACCGCCGGACTGGCCGTCCCGGTCGTCGTGCGGGGCCAGCCGGTCGGCTCGCTCAGCCTGGTCGGCCCGCACGACCGGCTCGACGGCCCGCGCGAGGAACTGCTCGCCCCGCTGCGCGAGGCCGCCGGACAGCTCGCCGAACTCCTCACCCCGCGCCGGCCGCCGCGCGCGGCAACCGGCCGCCGCACGCCCGCGGCCGGCAAGCCGACCCCCGGCACCGACTGACCCACCACTCACCCGCGAACCGCCCCACCCCCTGCGAAAGGCACCGCCCATGCCCACCACGCGACTGCTGCTGCTCTCCAACTCCTCGGCGCCCGGCCGCGGTTACCTCGAACACGCCCGCGAGGCCGTCGCCGCGCACCTCGCCGGCGTGTCGGAACTCCTCTTCGTCCCCTACGCGCTGGCCGACCACGACGGCTACACCGCCAAGGCCGCGGACTTCTTCGCTGAGCTGGGCATCCGGGTCCGCGGTGCGCACACCGCGGCCGACCCGCGCGACCTCGTCGCCGCCGCGCAGGCGGTGTTCACCGGCGGCGGCAACAGCTTCCGCCTGCTCAAGACGCTGCACGAGCGCGGCCTGGTGGACGCCCTCGCCGGGCGGGTGCGCGCCGGCATGCCCTACATGGGTTCCAGCGCCGGCACCAACATGGCCTGCCCGACGCTGCGCACCACCAACGACATGCCGATCGTCCAGCCCCCCTCGTTCGCCGCGCTCGATCTCGTCCCCTTCCAGATCAACCCGCACTACCTGGACCCGGACCCGGCCAGCGCCCACATGGGCGAGACCCGCGAGGAACGGCTCACCCAGTTCCTGGAGGAGAACGACGTCCCCGTCCTCGGCCTGCGCGAGGGCACCTGGCTCCAGCGCACCGACGACCGCCTGACGCTGCACGGACTGGCCACCGGCGCCCGACTGTTCCGCCGCGGCACCGCACCGGTCGAGTACGCACCGGGCGCCGACCTCAGCGAACTCCTCACCGCACGGCCGTCGTTCGACGATCACGCGGGCTAGTACTGCAACGGTGCTTGCCATGACTGATGGCCAGTTCAGGGGCTCATGGTCAGCGCGCTTTCGACTGGGCTCGGGTCGAGGTGCGGCCCTGGCACCGTCCCGACCGCCGCCACTGGGTGATCGCCCGCCGCAGCGTCAGCCGGCCGGATGAGCTATCCTACTACATCGCCTACTGCCCCGCCGAGACCACGCTTGACGACCTGATCCGCGTCGCGGGCAGCCGGTGGGCGATCGAGGAATGCTTCCAGAGCGCGAAACAGGAATGCGGCCTGGACGACTACCCGGTCCGCCGCTACCCCGGCTGGCACCGCCACATGACCCTGGTCCTGGCCGCCCACGCCTGCCTCACCGTCCTGCGAGCCCGGGAGCTTGATACCGGGAAAGCAGAAACGGATCCTCCCAACTCATCCACCTTAAGCGATGGCTACGCTCAGTAGTGATCCTCTTCGGGATTCTTTCGATCTTCGAGCAGTCTGTGCTGCCCGCCCTTCGTGCCCTTCCGGACATGGTGGTACGGAAGGCGGGCAGCGCTCGACGCACAGGCAAGATACCTAGGGCGTCGACCCGGTACGAGAACGCGTCGGTACGTGAAGTGCCGGTCCGGCAGCTGCGGTTGGCGGACTTCACGCGACCGCACGTCACTTGACGCTCAGTTGGTGATTCACGCTCAAGGCATTCGGCCGGTCCGCTCGTGCCTCACACCTGCCGTGCTTGGAGTCGTCAGCGTGGTCGGCGCGTGGGTCGCAGGGACGGTCAGTTGACCGCCGCGACTGCGTCTGCTTGCTGGCGGAGCTCCTCCAGCTTCAGCTTCTGCGCCTGGAACATGGGCAGGAGTTCGGTGCGCTGCTCGGGTGAGAGCTCGGGGATCCGCCGGCCCATGAGACGGCAGGTACTGAGCCATTCGGCGAGTGCGGGGTCGGCGGTCCATTGCCCGAGCCGCCCTTGGACATCGCTGAAGAACTGGAGCCAGTCCACGGCGGAGTTGGGGTGCTGCGCGGGTGCGCACAGTGCGTTCTTGGTGTCGTCGTCGGCGTAGGCCGCCTCGACGTGGGCGGTGAGTGCGGCGCTGAAGACCTGCTGGCAGGGAACGACCGCCTGCAAGGTGATGCGCGTTTGGTCGAACACCGGCACCGTCGGCCGCCGCTCCAGGCCGTCGGCGGTGCAGTCGATGTAGAGGGTTCCCGCCTGCGCGGGAAGGGTGGCCTGGTCGAGTTCGATTGCGTTCTCGCTGATGCGCTTGATCCTGCCGTGGCGGACGATGTCGTCGATGCGGCGTAGCTGGTCGAGTTCGGCGCGGGCGACGGTCGCGCAGCGGAAGGCAGTCGGCTCGACGCCGGACGACAGCCGCAGCAGCACGCCGCCGTCCTCCAGCCGTGTGAACAGGTCTTGGACGGTGTGCGCGTCGGCCACGGCCTTGAGGCGGGCCCCGTCCGCTTCGCCGCCGAGATTCCCGGGCTGCCAGTGGGCGCGGTCGAGCAGCCAGGAGTCGCGGGGCATGATCCAGGTGATGTCGGACGGATCGGTGCCGCGGCTGAGCAGCCACAGGCAGGCGTCGATGCCTGTCTTTCCCGCCCCGACGACGGTGTAGTGGGACGGCTGGTCGTGCAGGGCGGGCAGTTGGTTGGGGGTGATCAGCCGGACGCCGGGAGCGACCTCGTAGGCGGGTGGCACCATGGCAGGCACGGTGACGTTCATGTAGGTGGCGTCCACGGTCCGCCGTTTGACGGTGACCTCGAAGCGGGCCCCGCTGACGATGGAGTGGAAGCGCTGGACGTCGGGCCGCTGCGGGTCCGGGCCGTCGTAGAACGACTTGGGGAAGTAGGAAACCCGTCCGGTCGGCAGGAAGGTCTTGCGCATCACCTGGTCGAAGTAGGCCAGGATCTCGCTGGCAGAGGCCAGCTCGTGCAGTCCGGCGTTCCAGCCGTCCTGGTCTATCGTGCCGCTGCCCAGCTTGCGGGAGTTGACGCCGTAGAAGGCCGAGGGCTGGTGCAGGCGTACGAAGGGGTAGGCGACGGTCCAGTGGCCGCCGGGCTGGTCGTAGCGGTCGACGATGGCCACCGTCGCGTCGGTTTCGGCGACGAGGGTGTCGGCGAAGGCCATGCCCATGGCCCCGGCCCCGACGATCAGGTAGTCGACCTCAAGTGCTGTCGGATTCAACGGACTTCGTCCTTTCCGTGGTTGCTTTGCGAAGGTGGGGAGCCTGCCGCACCCAGCGCGGCCCGCAGCTCTCCCACGAATGCCTGGGGCACCTCCAGGGAGGGGAAGTGCCCGCCCTTGTTCAGGTCGTTCCAGTAGCGCAGATCCCTGAAGCGTGCCTGGACCCAGGAACGGGGCCGCCGGAAGGGCTCCTTGGGGAACACCGAGACCGCTGAGGGCACGGTCACCGGCGCGGTGAGATCCATGGTCGCCAGGCTCTCCCAGTACAGCCGGGCCGATGATGCGCCGCAGGCGCCGAACCAGTACAGCGAGACGTTGTCGAGCAGCCGCTGCCGGGACACGGCGTTCTCCGGGTGCCCGTCGCAGTCGGTCCAGCCGTGGAACTTCTCCACGATCCAGGCCAGTTGCCCGGCGGGTGAGTCGACCAGCCCGTAGCCGAGTGTCTGGGGGCGGGTGGACTGCTGCCTCATGTAGCCCGACTCGCCCTCGGCCACCTGCCGCGCTTTCCCCAGCACGGCGCGCTCGGCGTCGCTGAGGTCGTCCATGGTGGAGCCGGGTGGTTGTTGGGCGGGCGGCATCGTGGTGTGCATCGCCTCGACGCGGTGGGGATGACGGACCGCGAGCGTCGTGGTGACGAAGGCGCCCCAGTCCCCGCCCTGGGCGAGGAAGCGCTCGTACCCGAGCCGGGACATCAATTCAGCCCATGCGTCGGCGATGCGTTCCACGCCCCAGCCCGTCCCGTCGGGCTTGTCGGAGAAGGCGAAGCCCGGCAGCGAGGGCGCGACGACGTGAAAGGCGGGCGAGCCGGCCGGCGGGTCGACCAGGTCGTCAAGGATGTCGAGGAACTCCACCACCGAACCCGGCCAACCGTGAGTGATCAGCAGCGGGCGGGCGTCCGGCCGGTCCGAGCGCACATGCAGGAAGTGAATCCCCAGCCCGTCGATCGTGGTACGCCACTGGCCACGGCCGTTCAGCTCGGCCTCCAACCGACGCCAGTCGTAGTCCTCATTCCAGTACCGGCACAGCTCCGCCACATAGGAGCGCGGGATTCCCTGCGCCCAGTCCGTCACCGTCTCCGCCTCGGGCAGCCGAACACGGCTTAACCTGTCACGCAGGTCCTGGAGTTGCTCTTCGGGAATCTGGAGCACGAAGGGCACGATGGCGGCGGAGTCAGCCGCCGCGTCGGGGTCGGTGTCGGCATCGGGTCCAGCGTCAGCCATGACACTCTCCTTTGATGAATGCGACTGATCGAACGCCGCAGCACAGCCACGGCGTGTGAAGATCTTTCGTGTGTGCGATGTCCAGCCGTCAGGCGCGGCACGCCAGCCCGCTGTACGAAGGCATGACAGCAGAGGGCCTTGACCACACGCGGTGGCTCACACCGGTGCGGTCACGGCCACGCGCAGATCCCGGCCTCAGCGAAGGGCGGGACATCGGGACCCGCGAGGAGCACCCCGGGGTTTACGAGAACGCTCAGGAACGGGAGGGGTTCAAGCCGGCAACCTGCTCTTCCTCGGCGGCCGTGAGGGCGCCCACCGGCATGTCCGTCAGCCCAGGACGGACGCGCAGACCGTCCAGGACGATCGTCAGGTAGCGCCTCCACACTGCGCTTGAGACCGGTTGGGCGTGCTGAATCGCGCAGCTCACCATGTAGAAGATCAGGGGCAGGTCGGTCGTCGCCAAGTCCGCACGCAGCAGGCCGGCGTCCTGGGCGCGACGCATGACCGCGTCGGCTGCGGGCACGAACTTGCGGCGCGCCTGCGCCACCAGGGGGCGGCCCCCGACCTCGGAGAACACCACTTCCCGCAGCCCACGATCGGCTGCCATCTGCTCCAACGTCACGGTCAGCAGGCTGACGAACCCCTCCCACGGGTCGTCGTGCGTCAGAGCCTGTTCGGCGAACACCACCAAGGCATCGACACGCTCTTCGAACAGCTCGTTGATCAGGGCTTGTTTGTTGCCGAACAGCCGGTAGGAAGTCGCCACTCCGACACCGGCATGGCGAGCGATGTCATCGAGGTTCACCCCCAGTCCCCGTTCGGCGAACACCTCCCGAGCGGCCCGGAGCGTGCGCTGCCGGTTGGCCTCGGCGTCGCGTCTCAGGCGCCGTGCGCCACGGGGCGCGGATGAATCCGTTCCGTCCATGAGCCCACACTAGCACTATCTGGAGTTGGCAACTCCAGATAGTGCTAGTGTGGGCTCGTCATGCGTCAGGATTGATTCACTCATCGTGCTCGGCTTGAGGACGCCCCTCGGACCCCGACTCCCTGTGACGGCGGATCTCAGCCGCCGGACCGGGCCAGGACGGAACTCAACTCATCGCACATCCAGTCCAGTTCGTCGGGCTCGATGACCAGCGGAGGGGCGAGCCGGATGGTGGAGCCGTGGGTGTCCTTGGCGAGCACGCCGCGGTCCAGGAGACGCATACAGGCGTGGCGTCCCGTCATCAGTGCGGGGTCGAGGTCGATACCGGCCCACAGGCCGCGGGACCTGACGGCGACCGCGCCACGCCCGACGAGCTCTTCGAGCCGGCCGCGCAGCTGCTCGCCCAGTTCGGCGGCGCGTTCCTGGTACTCGCCGCCGCGCAGCAGCTTGACCACGGCATGGCCGACGGCGGCGGCCAGCGGGTTGCCGCCGAAGGTGGAGCCGTGGCTGCCGGGGCGGATGACATCGAGCACGTCGTGGCGGGAGACCACGGCGGAGACCGGCACGATGCCGCCGCCGAGCGCTTTGCCCAGGACATAGACGTCGGGGGTGACTTCCTCGGCGTCGCAGGCGAAGGTGGTGCCGGTACGGCCGAGTCCGGACTGGATCTCGTCCGCGATGAACAGCACGTTCTCGTGGGTGCACATGTCCCGCACGGCCTGGAGGTAGCCCGGCGGGGGGATGAGCACGCCGGCTTCGCCCTGGATGGGTTCGAGGAGCACGGCCACGGTGTTCTCGTCGATCGCGGCCGCCAGCGCCGCGCTGTCGCCGTAGGGGACGCTGCGGAAGCCGGGGGTGAAGGGGCCGAAGCCCTCGCGGGCGACAGGGTCGGTGGAGAAGCTGACGATCGTGGTGGTGCGCCCGTGGAAGTTGCCGTCGGCGACGATGACGGTGGCGCGGTCCGGGGCGACTCCCTTGCGCTCGCAACCCCATTTGCGGGCAACCTTGATCGCGGTCTCGACCGCCTCGGCGCCGGTGTTCATCGGCAGCACGAGGTCCATGCCGGCGAGTTCGGCGAGGTCTCGGCAGAAGGGACCGAGGCGGTCGTTGTGGAACGCCCGGCTGGTCAGGGTGAGGCGCGCCAGCTGCGCCTGGGCCGCGGCGATCAGCCGGGGGTGGCCGTGGCCGAAGTTGAGGGCCGAGTATCCGGCCAGGCAGTCCAGGTAGCGACGCCCCTCGACGTCGGTGACCCAGGAGCCCTGGCCTGAGGCCAGCACCACGGGCAAGGGCTGGTAGTTGTGGGCGGTGGCCGTCTCGGCCAGGGACACATGGAGCTGGGTCGCCGAGCCGGGGCGGGGCGTGCCGTGGGTGTCGGTGGTGGTCATGGTGCGGTCCTTGGGAAGCGAAGGGCGCGGGGCGCCGGGGTGGTTCAGGTGTTCCGTTCAGCAGCGGCCAGATAGCCGGCGAGCATGGCGTGGGCGACGTCCCGGATCCGCTCGTCGGGCGGCAGGAACGTGGGTGAGTGCAGCTGTTCCGTGCCGCCGTGGGTGCCCACGAACAGCATCAGCGACGGCAGTTGCGCGCAGAAGAAGGAGAAGTCGTCCGAGCCGGCGGACCGCAGGTCGTCATCGACGCTCAGGCCGAGCGAGCCGAGCAGTGGCCTGGTGGCGGCCGTCAGCACCGCGTCGTTGTCGAGCACGGGCTCGCCGCGGGTGATGTCCACCCGCGCGGCGCAGCCGTGGGCCTGCGCCACCAGTCCGGCCACCTCGGCCAGCCGGGCGTGCAGGATCTCGCGGTCGTCGCTGCCCAGCGCGCGCAGTGTGCCACCGGCTTCTGCGGTACCGGGTATGACGTTGGCGGCGGTGCCGGCCGCGAGGGTGCTGACGCTGAGTACGACATGGGACATGGGGTCAGTGCCACGGCTGACCAGGCTCTGCAGGGCGACGACGACATGGGCCAGGGCGACGACGGGGTCGCGGGTGAGGTGCGGATAGGCGGCGTGGCCACTGCGTCCGTGCACCGTGACCGTGAACTCGTCGGCCGAGGCGTTGACGCCACCGGGGGTGCAGGCGACGGTGCCGGTCGGCAGCAGCGGCTGCACGTGCGCCCCGATCACCGCCCGGCACTGTTCCCGGTCGAGGATGCCGTCCTCGACGAGGTCCTGGGCACCGGAGGGGTAGTTCTCCTCCCTCGGCTGAAGTACGGCCAGCAGCGGGGCCGGGCCGCCGATCCGGCCGACGGCCCGGGCAAGGGCGGTGAGCGCGGCCAGATGCACGTCGTGGCCGCAGGCATGCATGAGGCCGGGGTGTTCGGAGGTCCATGCCGCGCCGGTCTTCTCCTCCACCGCAAGGGCGTCGAGTTCGGCACGGACGGCGACCGCGGGGCCCGGTCCGCCGATCCGGACGGTGGCGCCGGTGTCGGCGACCTTGGTGGTGGAGCCGGCGGGCAGTGCGGCGAGCACGAGATCGCGGGTGGGGGACTCGGCACCCGAAAGGCAGGGACGGGCGTGGATGCGGTGGCGTAGTGCGGTAGCGGCCGGCAGCTCCTCTTCGAGCGCGGCGGCCAGCGCGGTCAGGTGGCGGACGGTCATGCCCGGTCCTCCAGCCGGTAGACGCGGCGGGCGTTGTCGTGGCCGATCATGCTCACCACTTTGAGGGCTTCACCGACGTCCCACTCGCCGCTGTCGGTCCATGCCCCGAGGGTCCGGGCCATGCCGCGGCGCCACAACAGGGCGCCGAGATGGTGCAGTTCCGGCGGCCCCCAGGCGTCGGAGGAGAAGAGGATCTTGGCGAAGGGGGCGAGTTCCAGTGATTCGGCGATGACGGCGTCGGAGCGCGTGCCGGTGTAGTTGATGCCGAGGCCGACATCGAAGTAGACGTGCGGGAAAACCTGGGCGAGGTAGCCCGCGTTGCGCTGGAAGGGGTAGCAGTGCAACAGCAGCAGGTCGGTGCCGTACGCTTCCACGTTCTTGATGAACCGGGTGAGCAACAGCGGGTCGCATCGGTGGAGTTCGACGTCCGGGTCGCCGTAGCCGGCGTGCAGCTGGATCGGCAGACCCCGGTCGACACCGCACCACAGGGCGAAGCGCAGCAGCACCGGATGGCTGACGCGGACGGTGCCGGTGGCGGCGCACTCGGCGAGCCAGGCGCCGGCCGCGGCGGTCACCTCGTGGTCGCGGGGGCGGCCGGGCTCGAAGTCGAAGCCGTGGCGGTAGGCGACGATGCTCTTGAGGCCGACCGCGGTGGCCGTGCGGGCGGCCAGGGTTTCCCTGAACCGGTCGGGGAGTTCGGCGGCGGTGACCCCGGCGCGCACCACGTCCTCCAGTACGGCCTCCAGGCGCACCACCTCGTCGACAGGGCGTCCGGAGGCGGCCGCCATGCCCTGGGGGTCGAGGATGTCCTCCCCCTTGTAGCCGGTCTCCAGCAGGTAGTGGCCGATGCCGGAGGCGCCGAGCAGTCTGCGATTGACCTCGTCGGTGCCGAGTTCGGTGCGCCGGGCCAGGTACGTCTCGGGGTCGGCGTGCGGTGCGAGGCCGAGGACCGGGGCGCACCAGCGGCGGACGGCGAAGCCGAGCTGCGAGTCGAACTGGGTCATCCACGGTGGGATGGGGCGGTCGGACTCGGTGATCAGCTGCTCCAGGGCGGAGCGGTCGGCGTCGTGGCGGAGGGCACCATGGACGTGGTGGTCCACCAGGGGGATCCGGTCGATCTCCGCCAGGAGTCGTTCAGTAGACACTTCGGACCTTTCGAATGCGTGCGGCGTCGTCCAGCCCGTCGAGCTGAGCGAGTTCGGAGCGCTTGACCGAGAGCTGGGTGGCGAGCAGCCGTGGATCGAACCAGGACCGGACGATGTCGTCCTTCTCCAGGGCTTCCAGGGCCTCGTCGAGCGTGGTGGGCAGGGGCGGCGCCAGCGCGAGCACGGACTGGTCGGTGTCCTCGGGCCACACGGTGGGCTCGTCGTAGTCCCCCGTGAGGCCGGCCAGCCCGGCGCGGACCAGGACGGCCAGGGCGAGCCAAGGGTTGGCCGTGGCGTCGGCGGCGCGGTATTCGAGGTTGAACTGGGCGGCGGGGCCCGCGCCACCGAGCTCGGTGATGGGGCAGATGCGCAGCAGCGCCTCGCGGTTGCGCTCGGCCAGGAACGCCCCGCCCGCGCTCCACCGGTTCGGCGTCAGGCGCAGGAAGGACACCGGGCTCGGTGCGGTCAGGGCGGTGAGGGCCGGGGCATGGGCCAGGACACCGGCACTGAAGCGGGCACCGAGGGCGGAGAGCTGACCGGGGCGCTGCGGGTCGTGGAGTGCGGGGCGTCCGTCGGCGTCGCGCAGACTCAGGTGGAGGTGGACGCCGTTGCCCACCCCGCCGGTGTCCAGAAGCGGGGCGAAGGTGACGGGCAGACCACGGCGGCGGGCCAGGTCGCGGACGAGTTCCTTGAGGAGGACGGCCCGGTCGGCCGCGACCGCGGCGGGGGCGGGGCGCAGGGTGACCTCGAACTGGCCGTCGCCGTACTCGGGAATCCATGTCTCCGGTTCGAGCCCGGTGTGTTCCAGCAGCCTGACCAGATCGGTTCCGAAGGGTTCGGCGTCCCGGAAGCGCCGCAGGGAGAACGGAGCGCTCTCGGGGAGGTTGCCCAGCACGAACTCGTGTTCGAAGGCGGCGACGACCTCCAGTCCGGTGCGTTCGCGCAGCTCGGAGAGGGCGTCCCGCAGGAAGGTGCGCGGGCAGCAGGCCCAGGGCTGCCCGTTCGGCAGCCTCTGGTCGGCAAGGTAGAGCAGCATCCCCGCAGCGGTGTCGTCGGCCGGGATGCCGATGGCGGTGCCGGCGTCGGGGACCAGCCGCAGGTCGCCGCGGGACCCGAAGACGTTGTCGGGAGCGATCGGCCCGAAAGAGGAGATCGCGAGGTTCACAGGAACCCAGCCGGTGCCGCTGCGCAGGACCGAGTCGTGTTCGGAGGGCGGCACGGACCGCCCCCGTACCTGGCCGGCCAGGTCGCAGGTGGCGACGAAGACGGTGGCATAGTCGTCGGTGCGTGGAGTCATGGGGTCACCTTCAAGGCGTCGACGGCGGGCGGTTCGGGGCTCTGCTGCTGGCGGTCGCCCTGCCCCCCGTTCAGTTCACTGGTGAGACGGGCACCGATGCGCGCGGCCAGAGCGGGGGCGAGCAGGACGACGGCCAGGCCGGTGGTGCACCAGGCGGCGGCGATCCAGGGGAAGTAGCTGTAGGGCGCGCTCTGGCCGGTGGACTGTCGGTAGAAGACGAAGCAGAGGTAGCCGAGACTGGCGAGCGGGATAACCAGTTCGTGGCGGGGGATGTTGCCACGGCGGGAGAGGGTGAAGACGATCACGCCGACACCGGCTACGGCGTAGACCACCAGGACGCACAGCACACCGATGGTCGCGTACCAGTAGTAGGTGTCGAAGGCGGTGGTGCCCAGGCCGTACATGACGGCCGTGAGCGCGGCGGCCACGGCCCCGCACAGCCACAGGGCCCTGACGGGGGAGCCGGTGGCAGGGTCGGTGCGGGCGAGCGCGGCCGGGCCGAAGCCGTCGCGGGCGAGAGCGGAGACCATGCGGGCAGCGGCGGCGGACGAGGACAGGGCGGCGGCGAAGGCGGAGGCGACCGCGGTGAAGGCGACGACAAGTGAGAACCAGGTGCCGATGTAACTGCCGGAGAGCGTCACCAAAGCCGATTCCGCCCCGGCGAACGCACGCACACCCTTGTCGTCGGTACCGAACCCGATGGTTTGGACGAACGTCATCAGGACGTACAGGACACCGGTGAGCAGCACGCTGCCGGCCAGGGCTCGCGGGATGTTGCGCTTGGGGTCGTCGGTCTCCTCGCCCAGCGATGCGCACGCCTCGAAGCCGGCCCAGGACAGGAAGGCGAAGACGGTCGCGGTCATGATCGCGCCGTAGCTGGCAGTGCCGGGGGCGAAGACCGACAAGTCGAAGGACTGGTGGCGAGGCGCTGTTCCGGTGCCGGTGCGCCCGATGACGACGAGGGCAAGGACCAGCATGGCCCCTATGCCGATGCCTTCGGCGATCAGCAGGGTGCGGGCGGTGAGCCGGGTGTCACGCGAGTTGAGCAGGGTGACGCCCAGGGCGGCGACGACCGCGACAGCCACCCACGGACCGGTGGACGTCACGCCCAGGGCGTGCAGAAACGCATGGGCGAAGACACCGGTCCCGGCCAGGGTGCACATGAGGAAGGCGAGATAGGTGCCAAGCAGCGCGAAGCCGCCGAAGAAGCCCGCGCGGGGACCGATGGTTGCGCCGGCCAGGGCGTAGACGGAGCCGGCGTGGTGGAAGTGCTGGGTCAGCCGCCAGAAGCCGTAGCCCACGAGGCCGACGCCGAGCAAGCCGAGCAGGAAGACCAGCGGTACGGCCTTGCCCACGGTGGCCGCGACACCGGCCCCGTTGAGACCCATGGCGAGCGTGGGGCCCATGAGGCCGACGGAGAGGGCCAGCGCTTCCCACAGCCGCAGTTTGCGTGAGGTTTGAGGATGATCGGGCACGACGCACTCCCGAGCAGAAGGGGCCGCACGGTTGTGGCCCGAGACACCCTCATGAAAGCTTCGTTACAAGAAGTGCGTCAATAGCGGCGTTGAAATGAAATTTTCAGGAAGGTGTGCCGGCCTCCCCGCCCCACGCTTCCTCCGCGGCTCGCATCCGCTCCTCGGCCGCCGGGCCCAGACGGGCATGCACGGCGGCGACCAGGGTCTCCACGAGCGCCAGGGGCGCGACAATGCTGTCGAACGGGCTGGGCGCCTCCACCCGCGCGGGGAGCACCACGTTGGCGAACTCGGCCACGGGCGAGAGCCACGGGTCGGTGAACAGCACGACCTTGGCCCCGCGTTCGTGCGCATACCGGGCGAGCTGCACGGTGTCGTCCTGATAGCGGCGGAAGTCGAAGACCACACACACGTCCCGTCGGCTCAGGTCGAGACGGAATCCCGCATCGCGCCCCGGGGCCGCGGTGTGCACGAAGGTGCCCGGCCGTAGCAGCCGGAGGTGCAGGTCGAGGTACTCAGCAAGCAGCTGGGAGTACCGGCCACCGAAGCATGCGATGCGTTTGGCCGGGTCACAGATCAGGCCGACCGCCTGATCGAACTCCTGCTCCGGGAGCGCGGCGAACGTCTGGTCCAGCGTCGCACCGCTCACGTGCTGCGCCGCCTCGACCAGTTCGGCGGTGGGCGAATCCCTGCCGATCACCGGAGCCAAGGTCAAGGGCGAGGCATGACGCGCCTGCACCTCTTCACGCAGTGACTGCTGGAAGTGCCGGTAGCCGTCGAACCCGAGCCGGGCGACGAACCGCACCACGGTGGGCGCGCTGACCCCGGCCTGGGAGGCGAGCCCGGACGCGGACTCCAGCCCGGCCGCGGGGTAGTTGGCCGTCAGCGCCCGAGCGATCTTCCGCTCGGCAGGAGACAGGCCCCCCTCGACGCGCCGCACCCGCTCGGCCACGGTGGTTCCCAACCCGGACTCCCGACCTGTCTGTTCCGGGTCCGGGTCGTTCTTCGCCCGGTCGCTGTGATCTCCGGCCCGGCCAGCCATGGGCGTCCCCTCTCCGCGCTGCGTGGTGCAACGATCGTTGCACACGGCCAGGAAATCCCGTCACCGAAAGGGGAGAGGGGGCCTGGAGCGCCGATCCGGGCGACGGGGATCCGTCGCCCGGATACGTGAGCGAGTGTGAGCTGCCGATGCGTGCGTGGGGTGCGCGGTCTGCGAGCTGGGTCAGGCGGTGACGGGTGCGGTGATGTGGTCGTGGTAGGTGTGCAGGGTGCGTGGGCTGTTCCAGCCGAGAGCGCCTACGATCCGACCTCCTGCGTGGTAGAGCGCGACGAACTTGCGTGCCTGCGGGTCACCGTCGACGTATTCGATGCGTGCGTCCGGGGGGCACCAGCCGTGGAACTGGATCTTGGTGTTGAACTGGTCGGTCCACCCGAACGGGACCGGCGCGTACGGCGTGGCTCCCGTGGGCCCGGCGAGGAGGTTTCGGGCGGCGGTGATGGCTTGTCGGGTGGCGTTGAGGCGCTGCTCCAGCCGGGTCCGCGCGCCGGTGAGGGGGTGTGGCCAGTTGGCGACGTCGCCGGCCGCATAGATCCCGGGTGCGACCTGGCAGGTGCTGTCGCAGAGCACCCCGTCTCCCAGGGGGAGCCCGGAGTCGGCCAGCCAGTCGACGGCCGGGACCGAGCCGATGGCGACCACGACCAGGTCGGCGGGGAGCGAGGTGCCGTCGTCGAGTTCCACCGCACAGACCCGGCCCGCCGTGCCGAGCAGGCCGGTGACGCTGCGGCTCATGCGCAGGTGGACTCCGTGTTCGTGGTGCAACTCGGCGACCAGGCTGCCCACTTGGGTGCCGAGTTGCCTGGCCAGCGGGGTGGTTTCGACGTCGACGAGAGTGACGTCCAGGCCGAGGCTGCGGGTGGTGGCGGCGATTTCGGTGCCGAGGAATCCGGCGCCGATCACGACCACGCGGGGACCGGACGGCAACTGTGCGCGCAGCGACAGCGCTTCGTCGAGGGTGCGCAGCACGTGCACGCCGGCCAGGTCGTGGCCGAAGGGCAGGTGGCGGGGGCGCAGTCCGGTGGCGATGATCAGGCCGTCGTAGTCCAGCCGGTCCCCGTCGGCCAGTGTGACGGTGCGGGCTGCCGGGTCCAGGTGGGTTGCGCGGCAGCCCAGTTTCAGGTTCATCCGCAGCCGTTGGAGGTCGGGGTCCTGCCGCAGGGTGGTCTTGTGCGGTTCCAGTTCGCCGGTCAGGAGGTGCTTCGACAGCG
>NZ_BAAARK010000035.1:0-74593 GCF_039532155.1 Streptomyces lunalinharesii | reverse complement strand
TGGGGCCTTGGGGGTGGGTGTGCGGACGTAAAGCGCAGCAGTCCGCACACCCACCCCCAAGGCCCCACCCCCGCCACCCACCACACACCGCAGCCCCACCCCACAACCACCCCCGCCGAAGGCGAAAACAACCACGGCGCGGCACCCGACGAAGAACCCCCGCCACAGGCAAACCCACCACGGCGCGGCACCGCACGAAGATGCCCCGCCGAAGGCGAACCCCACGGTGGGACACCCGACGACGTTCGGCTACCCCGGCGTCAGCCGGAACCGTTACGCCCGTCGCCGGAGGACCACGACGTCCCCCGCAGCCCCCACCACGTCGTACGTCGCGCGCGGATGCCGCGCCTGGGCATCGGCCAGGACCTGTGGGGGCGTCCCCCCGTCGTGGAGTTGGGCCGCGACGTAGTCCGGTACCAGCCCGCGGGTGTCGCCGGTCCAGTAGACGCGGGTGCGCCCGGTGAGGTGGCTGAGCGGGCGGACGTCGGACTCCACGCTGGCGCCGTCGGGTATGCGGTCCAGGAGCCGTTCCGCTGCGGTCACCGCCGGCGGCGTGCGGTAGGTGTCGGCCTCGGTCAGCCGCGCCAGCGGCAGCGTGGTGGTGAGCGCGAGGGCGGCGGCCAGGACGGCGACGGGCAGGTGGTGGGCGTACGAGCGCAGCCAGGGCCGGTGGGAGGCGAGGGCCCGCGGGAGGGCGTCGACCAGGGCGAGGAAGACGACGGGCATCAGGACGGCGCTGTAGTGCCAGTCGGTGCCCCAGTAGTGCGGTTCGTGGGAGAGGAAGCGCCAGCCGAGGGTCGGCGCGGCCACCAGCAGCAGCGGGGAACGCAGGGCGAGCAGCCCGGTGGTGGGCAGCAGGGTCCACAGCAGGGTGCGCAGGGCGACGTCGAGGGGGATGACGGGGCCGGCGTCGCCGTGGCCGCCGAGCTTGTTCCAGTAGTCGTACGAGCCGGAGCCGTTGAAGGCGGGTATCAGGAGGCCGAGGGTGACGGCGGTGGCGGTGATGCCGAAGGCGACCAGGGCGAGCGGCAGGGGTCCGGGGCGGCGGGAGCGGATCAGGTAGAGCGCTCCGATGGCGGCGGCGGTGACGCCCAGGTCCTCCTTGACCAGGACGAGCGGTGCGGCCCAGCACACCGCGGTGTTCCAGCGGCCGCGCAGGGCCGCTTCGAGGGCGAAGGCGATCAGCGGGACCGCGAAGGCTATCTCGTGGAAGTCGAAGTCGACGGCCCGTTGGACGCCCCAGGACAGGCCGTAGGCGAGGCCGAGGGCCAGCCCGCGCCGGCGGCCCAGGTGGCGGGCGGCGGCGCGGGTGACGGGTATCGCGGAGAGCGCGAACAGGGCGGCCTGCGCGGTGAGCAGGGTCAGGGGTGAGGGCAGCAGCCGGTAGAAGGGGGCGAGCAGCACCAGGATGGGGCTGAAGTGGTCGCCGAGGATGTTGGTGCCGGGGCCCTTGAGGTCGACGACGGGCGCCTGGAGGTGGGCGTAGCCGCGGATCGCCTGCTCGAAGATGCCCAGGTCCCAGGAGATCGTGGACAGGGTGCGGTAGCGCCAGAACGAGAGCACGGCGAACGCGAGGAAGAAGAACCCGGCGGTCCAGTACGGGTCGAGGCGCGGGGCGCGGAGCGCGGCGAA
Source organism: Streptomyces lunalinharesii (assembly GCF_039532155.1). Classification (NCBI taxonomy): domain Bacteria; kingdom Bacillati; phylum Actinomycetota; class Actinomycetes; order Kitasatosporales; family Streptomycetaceae; genus Streptomyces; species Streptomyces lunalinharesii. The sequence goes on along the minus strand of NZ_BAAARK010000035.1, from coordinate 72,961 downwards.
CCGGGACGTCGGGGCGGGGGCGGGCGGCGGACCGGACGCGGCGGCGGCGCCGGGGGAGGGCCCGTTGCGGCCGTCCGCCGCGGTTGCTGCGGCCGTGTCCATGGGCATCCTCACTCTCGATTTCCGAAAAGATATCCGAACGGGGAGGGTGGGTCGGTCCGGTGTTCGTAGGCCGGTCCGCCCCCTTGTCCACCTGTCCCGCAACCTTGTTGACACGCTCTTCGGATTGGACGCCCCACGTGATACCGACCGTCACTCCCGCCCGCCGCCCGGCCCCACGCCTCGTCAGCGCCGCCGTCCTGGCCGCGCTGTTGGCCGTCGCCGGCTGCTCCGGCCACGGCGCCGGCGGCGGTGGTGCCCGCGCGGGCGCGGACCCGTCGGCTTCCGCGGGCGGCGAAGGGCGGTCGGGGGCGGCGGGCAGTGCGCTGCGCACGTTGGACTCGCTGGCCGTCAAGCGGGCCGGGACGAAGGACGGTTACGCCCGGGACCGTTTCGGTTCGGCGTGGGCGGACACCGACGGCAACGGCTGCGGCACCCGTGACGACATCCTCAAGCGGGACCTGCGCGGCACCGCGTTCCGGGACGCGAAGCAGTGCGTGGTGGTGTCCGGGACGCTGCCGAAGGACCCGTACACGGGGAAGTCGCTGCACTACCAGCGGGGGCGCAGCACCGTCGACATCGACCACGTGGTGGCGCTGTCGGACGCCTGGCAGACGGGCGCGCGGCAGTGGGCGGGCCGCAAGCGGGTGGCGCTGGCGAACGATCCGCTGAACCTGATCGCGGTGGAGGCGTCGGCCAACCGCAGCAAGAGCGACGGGGACGCGGGGGACTGGCTGCCCCCGTACGCGGGTTACCGCTGCACCTACGTCGCGCGGCAGGTGGCGGTGAAGAAGAAGTACGGGCTGTGGGTGACCCGGGCCGAGAAGGACGCGATGGCGAAGGTGCTCAACTCCTGCTCGCGGCAGGCGCTGCCGAGCGGGGGGACGCCGACCGAGGCGCCGGCGCGCTTCACCGCGAAGTAACCGCCGCCGGCGGGGAGACGAAAAGGACGGCCCCCGGGCCCGGAGTCGCGCGGTGCGCGCGTCCGGTCCGGGGGCCGTCGGTCGTCCTCCTCCGCGGCGATGCGGCGGGGTCGCCGGACGGGCCGCTCGGGTCAGCTGGTCGGCAGCTTCCAGTGGACGCCCTGCAGGTCGATGTCCGGGGCGACCTCGACGTCGAGTTCCTTGGCGGTGGGCGGCGCGTCGAAGGCGACGTCCACGGTGGCGGTGGCGCCCGGGGCGATCGAGCCGTCGAAGCCGACGCCGATCGTGCCGTCGATGATCTGCTCCGCCTTGCGGCCGTCGGCGCCGGTCTTGGCCTTGATCTGGGTCAGGGCCGGGTTGAAGGCGGCCTTGCCGCTGTTCTTGATCTGGACGGTGACCTTGTACGCCTTGTTGCCGGCGGTGTGGCCGGAGGCGATCTCGCCGACCGTGTACGGGGAGAGCTTGGCGACGCTCACCTCAAGGCCCTTGTCCGGGTAGGTGGCCGCGTCGCCCGGCCCGTACGGCTTGTCGGCCTTGCTGCCGTCCTTGGGTTGCGCCTGCGCGCCGTTGACCCGCTTGTTGATCTCGTCGACGGCCTTGTTCACGGCGAACACGGTGACGATGATCCCGACGATCGCCAGGATCATGGCGAGGGCGCCGAGGATCGTGCCGGTGAGCGCCACGCCCTTGTTGGTGGCCTGGCCCTTCTTGACCCGGCCCAGGCCGACGAAGCCGAAGATCAGCGACAGCAGTCCGAGCGGTCCGGCCAGCCAGAAAAGGATCATCGGGATGCCGCTGAGGGCGCCGATGATGCCGAGGACCAGGGCGCTGACGCCGAGGCCGTTGCGGGCGGCCTGGTGACCGGGGGTCGGCATGCCGGGCGTCCCTTCCGGGACGGGCTGGTACTGCATCTGCTGGGACATGCGAAGGGCCCCTTCCGGGCGCTGGACGGCGTTCTGTCGATCGGTGGGTCAATAACAGCAGAGGCTGTGAACCGAGTCAACACGAGTTCAGGGAATGTCGTCGTTCACGGCGTGAAGGGGGTTGTTCGTAGTGCATGGGTATGCTCGGCAACACAGGGGGCACGCAGGAGTCACGGGGTCATCGGGACGGGAGCCACACAGGTGCCGGAGAAGGCGACGGATGACAGCGCGGACCGCGGCGCTACGGACACCCTCGCGGGCAGCGGGGCGGACGGCCGCTCGACCGAGGTGACCGCCGCCGGCATCGCCCGGCTCGCCGGCGTCGGCCGGGCCGCGGTCAGCAACTGGCGCCGCCGCCACGCCGACTTCCCCAAACCCGTCGGCGGCACCGAGACCAGCCCCGCCTTCGCCCTCCACGACGTCGAGCAGTGGCTCCGCGACCAGGGCAAGATCGCCGAGGTTCCGGCCCGCGAACGGGTCTGGCAGCAACTCGTCGGCCACCCCGCCGGCGCCGCCGCCGCGCTCCGTCAGGCCGGCGCCGTCCTCCTGCTCGTCCACGAACGCCCCGCCGCCTGGCGGCAGTTGCGCGCCGCCGCCGACGACGCCGAACTCACCGGCGTGCTGCCCGCGATGCTGGAGTCCGTGCTGGCCGCCCGGCTCGGCCCCGAGCACCCGGTGCGCGGCCTGACCCGCGCGGCGCTCGCCCGCTCCGCCGCCCTCGTCCGTGCCGCCGGCGACCTCGCCACCAGCGACGGCGCCGCCGCGGCCTACGCCTTCCTGCTCGGCCGCCACCTGGACGCCAACCCCCGCCAGTACACCCTGACCCCGCCCGGGCCGGCCGCCCTGATGGCCGAACTGGCCGCCTGCGACGGCCCGTCGGCCACCGTCCTGGACCCGGCCTGCGGCGCCGGCGGACTCCTGGCCGCCGCCCGTGAGCACGCCGCCCGAGAGCGCGCCGCCGGGGACACCGCGGCGGACACCGGCGGGGGCCCGGACGCCGCGCCGCCCGCCCTCCACGGCCAGGAGGTCGACCCGGACCTCGCCGCCCTCACCGCGCTCCGGCTCGCCCTGGAGGCACCCGGCGCCGCGATCCGCGTCCGGGCCGCCGACACCCTGCGCGCCGACGCCTTCCCGCAACTTGCCGCCGACGCCGTCCTGCTCCACCCGCCGTTCAACGAACGCAACTGGGGCCACGACGAACTCGCCTACGACCCGCGCTGGGAGTACGGCTTCCCGGCCCGTACCGAATCCGAACTCGCCTGGGTCCAGCACGCCCTGGCCCGCCTGCGCCCCGGCGGCACCGCCGTCCTCCTCATGCCGCCGGCCGCCGCCTCCCGCCGCTCCGGCCGCCGCATCCGCGCCGACCTGCTGCGCCGCGGCGCCCTGCGCGCCGTGATCGCCCTGCCCGCCGGCGCCGCCCCGCCCCACAACATCCCGCTGCACCTGTGGGTGCTGCGCAAGCCCGGCGGCGCCACCCCGCCCGTTCCGCACCTGCTCGTCGTCGACACCGCGGCGGCCGCCGCGAAGTCCGAGCCGGGCGCCGCCCCCGCCGGCGGCCGCGACAAGCTCGACTGGCAGACCGTACGGGCCACCGCCCTGGACGCCTGGCGGGACTTCGACCGCGACGGCGGCATCGAGGAAGTGCCCGGCGTGCGGCGCTCGCTGGCCGCCATCGACCTGCTCGGCGACGACGTCGACCTCGCCCCCGCCCGGCACCTGCCGCCGCCCGCCGCGGCCGGTGGCCCCGCCGAACTCGCCAAGGTCCACGACCGCCTCACCGCGACCCTGGCCCGCACCACCGCACTCACCCCGGACGCCACCGCCCCCCGACCACCCGCCGCCCGCTGGCCGCTGACCACCGTCGGCGAACTCGCCCGCTCCGGCGCCCTCCTCCTGCGCGCCGGCGGCCCCGGCACCGCCGGCCTTGAAGGCGGCCCCGCGGTCCTCACCGACCACGATGTGATCGGCGGCCTCGCCCCGTCCGGCACCCTTCCCGAGCCCCCCACCGGCACGCCCCCCGAGGAGCCCGTCCTCGTCCAGGAGGGCGACGTGGTCGTCCCCGTCCTCGGCGGCGGCGCCACCGCCCGGGTCGTCGACGAGGCCACCGCCGGCGCCGCCCTGGGCCGCAACCTCACCCTGCTCCGCCCCGACACCGCCGCCCTCGACCCCTGGTTCCTGGCCGGCTTCCTGCGCGGCACCGCCAACAACCGCCAGGCCAGCAGCTACGCCTCCACCGCCACCCGCCTCGACGTCCGCCGCCTGCAACTCCCCCGGCTCCCGCTCGTCGAACAGCGCCGCTACGGCGGTCGCTTCGCCGACCTGGCCGCCTTCGAAACCGCCCTGCGGCTGGCCTCCCGGCTCGGCGAGCAACTGGTCCAGGGGCTGCACGACGGGCTGACGGACGGGTCGGTCGCGCCCGACTGAGCCGGCCCGGCGCGGCACCGGCACATTGCCCGGGGCAATCCGTACAACCCTGCGCACCCGATCGGCGTCGTATATACGCTCGCAAGGCACGTGCGCGCCCGGGGGGACCCGTCGGCGGCGCACGCGGCCGCCGACGGGCGCACCACCCCGTTCGAGCGGAGTCGATGGGGGAGACCCGGCCCCCGGCCACGAACGATCCCTCAGGAGCAGTGATGCACGGCCCAGTCCCGGCCCCGCCGGCGCACCGTCCCCCGGCGCGCGGGACGGTCCTCGCACTGCGGGTGGTCTTCGTGGCCGTCACGGTGCTCAGCCTGGGCTTCCTGGGCTGGGCGGCGATGCTGCGGGCCGCGCTCGTGCAGCGCCGGCCGCTGGGCTGGTGGCTCTTCGCCGGCCAGCTGGCCCTGTTCATCGGTACCAGCGTGCTGATCGTCAGCTTCCCGGAGACCGACTGGCGCACCAACCTGGGCGTGGCCCTCCTGCTGCTCCAGATCGCCGCGGTCGTCGCCTACTACCTCGTCGTCGACCTCCGCGCCGCGCGCCCGCACCCCGCCGGGCCGGTCCCGCCGACGTACCCCGCCGGCCCCTTCCCGCACCCCTACGCCGCGCCGCCGGCCCACCGCCCGCCCGACCACCACCCCGTACCGCCGCCCGGCAGCGCCTTCCCCGCGCCCGCCGCGCGCTACGCCCAGGAGACCCAGCCGTACGCCGCGGCGCCCCCGGGCCCGGCCCCCGCCCCGGTCAACCCGTACGCCACCACCGCCACCGGACTCCCCCCGCAGCAGCCGCCCGCCCACCCGGCGCCGGCCCCGCAGCCCTCGCAGGGCCCGGCCCACCGCCCGCAGCCGCAGCGCATCGACCAGGTCCGCGCCGAACTCGACGAACTCAGCGACTTCCTCCGCAAGGAGGGCGGCCGGTGAACGGGCGGGTCATCGCCGACCGCTACGAACTCTCCAGCCTGCTCGGCCAGGGCGGCATGGGCCAGGTCTGGATCGGCTACGACCGCCGCCTGGACCGCCGGGTCGGCGTCAAGCTGCTCCGCCCCGACCGGGTCGCCGGCACCCCCGACGGCGAGGAGATGCGCCGCCGCTTCGTCCGCGAGTGCCGGGTCACCGCGCAGGTCGACCACCCCGGACTGGTCACCGTCCACGACGCCGGCAGCGACGACCAGGACCTCTACCTCGTCATGCAGTACGTCGACGGCGCCGACCTCTCCGACCACCTCGCCGAGCACGACCCCTACCCCTGGCCCTGGGCGGTCTCGGTCGCCGCCCAACTGTGCGCGGTGCTGGCCGCGGTGCACGCGGTGCCGATCGTCCACCGGGACCTCAAGCCCCGCAACGTCATGATCCGCCCGGACGGCTCCCTCGTCGTCCTCGACCTGGGCATCGCCTCCGCCCTGGACACCGACACCACCCGCCTCACCCACACCGGCTCGCCCATCGGCAGCCCCGCCTACATGGCGCCCGAACAGGCCATGGGCGGCGCGGTCGGCCCGTACACCGACCTCTACGCCCTCGGGGTGCTGCTGCACGAACTCCTCAGCGGCGAGGTCCCGTTCGCCGGTTCCACGGCCCTGGGCGTGCTGCACCGCCACCTCCACGAGGAGCCGGTCCCGGTCCGCCGGCTCCGCCCCGACGTGCCCGAGGAACTCGAAGCGCTCGTCCTGCACCTGCTGCGCAAGGACCCCCAGGCCCGCCCCGCCGACGCCCAGGAGGTCTACGCGGCCCTCGCCCCCCTCCTGCCCCGGGCCGCCGGCGGCCCGCGCGCCGCGCTGTCCCCGATGGACCCCACCCGCCCGTTCTGCCAGCCGCACGCCCCCTGGCCGACCCGTTCGGCCGCGCCGGCGCCCGCACCCACCCCGACGGTGCTGGCCACCCCGCGCGTCCCCGAGGTCGCGCGCGCCGTCCCCGACCCCCGTGCCTCCCTCGCCGGCAACGCCCCCTGGAGCGCGCTGCGCCCCGCTGCCGCCGGGCCCGCCGCGGCGTTCGGCACAGCCGGCACCTCGGGCCCCGCCGGCCCGCGCGCCGCGGCCCCCGCCGGCCCGGACGTCGCCGCCGCCGTCGACGAGGTCAAGCACCTCCTGGACCAGGGCCGGATCACCCGCGCCGTGGACATCCTCGGCGGCATCCTGCCGGCCGCCGCCGAACGCCACGGCCCGCACTCCCCGGTCGTCCGCACCCTCCGCAAGCAGTACGCGGCCACCCTCATGGACGACGGCCAGTACCGCCGCGCCCTACCCGAACTCCGCATCCTGGCCGAGGAGTACGCCAAGGAGTCCGGCGCCGGCGCCACCCGCCAGGCCCTCCAGTTCCACTACGACGCCGCCCAGTGCCTCGAACAACTCGGCGAGGTCGCCCAGGCCCTGGAGGAGTACCGCTCCCTCCTGCCGTACTTCGAGCACTACGCCGACGACCCCGTCCGCCCGCTCGAAATCCGCCGTTCCATCGGCCACCTGCTGCTGGCCCAGGGCGAACAGGGCGCCGCCAAGGAGACCCTCTCCCGCCTCCTCCACGACGCCGAGCGTCTGCACGGGCCGCACCACGCCTTCCCCACGGAGATCCGCCGGACGCTGTACTGGCTGGGGCAGATGCAGGGGTGACGCCGCGCGCGGCCGGGCGCGGCGACGGGCCGCTGTGGGCCGTGGTGGGCCACCCGGGCGGGCCGTCCGCCGCCGACCGGAACCGACCTCGCGACAGCTCGTTGGCCGAAGCAGTGGCCTGGGCCACGCCGACTCCCTAGCATCGATCATTCAAGGTCGTCACTAGGTCGCAAGTAGGTCGTCACTCCGTAAGAGGTCGTCACTCCGTCGCACGATCCGATCTGCCGGGAGGCCACGTGCTCCGCCGTAGGACAGCGCTCTCCGTTACCGCCGCCGCCGCTCTGCTGGCCGCGACCCCGTTGCTCACCGCCTGTGGCAGCGACGCCCACCCCGGTGCCGCCGCCGTCGTGGACGGCAAGCGGATCACCGTCGCCCAACTCCAGTCCCGGGTCGAGGACGTCCGCACCGCTCAGGCCACGTCCCCCCAGGGCAAGCAGCTGATCGCCAACACCGGGCGGCTCAGCCTCGCCACCCTCAACAGCATGATCTTCGACCGGGTGTTGGACCGGGCCGCCGCGGACGCCGGCGTGCAGATCACCCGCGCCGACGTCCAGAAGGCCCGGGCGGCGGCCGAGGAACGGGCCGGCGGCGCCGCCCGGCTCAAGACGATGTGGCTCCAGCAGAGCATCGCCCCCGACGAGATCGACACGGTCGTCCGCAACCAGCTCCTCCTGGACGGCCTCGCCAAGCACCTGCACGCCGACCGCGCCCGCCCCGACGGGCAGCAGAAGCTCGTCCAGGCGCTGTCGAAGACCTCCCGCGACCTGCGGGTCGACGTCAATCCGCGGTTCGGCAAGTGGGACGACCAGGAAGTGATCCTCGGCCAGACCAAGGAGCCGTGGATCACGCCGGCCGGCGACCACCCGCAGCAGGCGTAGCCACCGGGCCGCGGCGGGGGCGGGGCCGGGCGCGGGCGGCCGGGACGCTGTCGGCGACGTGCGTTACGTTCGTTCACGTGAACGCTGACGCCGCAGACGCCACTCCTCCCGCCGCGCCCCGCCCCGAGGGCCCCGGCACCGGCCGCCTGGTCCTGCTCACGACCAGCCACCGGGTCGCCCCCGGCCTGCTGTCCTGGCCCGCCTGGCAGATCCTGCGGGCCGCCGACCGCGTCCTGTGCGCCGACCCCGACCACCCCCAGCTGCCGTACCTCCGCGAGGCCGGCGTCGTGGTGGAGAACGCCGCCCCCACCGCCCGCGAGCTGGTCGACGACGTCGTCCCCGGCGACCGCACCGCCGTCGTCCTGACCTCCGCCGACGGCGAGAGCGCCCTCACCGACGGCCTGGCCCGCCTCGCCGGCTCCGGCCGCGAGACCATGCCCGACCTGGAGCTGCTGCCCGGCTCCTACGACCTCCCCGGTGCCCGCCTGCTCGACCTCGTCCAGGTCATGGACCAGATCCGCGCCGAGTGCCCCTGGAGCGGCATCCGCACCCACCGCGACCTGGCCAAGTACGCCATCGAGGAGGCGTACGAGCTGGTCGAGGCCATCGAGGAGGGCGACCGCGAGGCGCTGCGCGAGGAGCTGGGCGACGTCCTCCTCCAGGTCGTCTTCCACGCCCGGATCGCCGACGACGACCCCGACGAGCCGTTCTCCGTCGACGACGTGGCCGGCACCCTCATCGAGAAGCTGCTCCACCGCCACCCGCACGTCTTCGGCGACGAGCGGGCCGAGACCCCCGAGGACGTCAAGGCCCACTGGCTGCGCACCAAGGCCGAGGAGAAGCAGCGCGCGTCGATCACGGAAGGCGTCCCGCTGGCCCAGCCCGGCCTCGCCCTCGCCGCCAAGCTCGCCTCCCGCGTCCGCACGGCCGGCCTGGACGTCCCCCTGCCGTCCGGTTCCGGGATCGGTTACGAACTCCTCGCCCTGGCCGTCCGCGCCGAGTCCGAGGGCGTCGACCCGGAGGCCGCCCTGCGCGCGGCGGCCCGGGCCTACCGCGATGCGGTGGTGGCGGTCGAGGGGGGCGGCGCTTAGTACCGTTGGCGGAACGGGAGTTGAGGGGGAGGGGTGCGGGTGGACGAGGAGTCGGCGGACGCGTTGGCGGTGCTGGCCGCCACGAGCATGGTGTCCGTCGGGGTGGACACCGCGGACTACCGCGAACTCCGCCTGCTGGTGGCGCCGGACGCGTCCCCGCCCGAGGACCCCGCACAGGCCGAACGCTGGTGGCTGGAGGTCCTGCGCGGTGAGCTGAAGCGCGATCCCGGGCTGGCCGCCCACCTCCGTTCCTTCCTCGGCGTGGCCCCCGCGCCCCCGGTGGCCGGCTCCGTCCGCAACTCCCTCGCCGGCGGCACGGCGCACGGTCCGGTCGTCCAGGCGGGCACCATCGGCACGCTCACCCTCCACGCGCCCTCCCCTTCCGGTGCGCTGCCCGACCCCGGTGGCTGGCCCACGGTCGGACAGCTGGAACCCGTCGCCTTCGGGGTGCGGCCCGCCCACCGCGTGCGCAAGCACCCGCTCCTCCCGCGCTACGTCCTGCGCGATCGCGACGGCGACCTGGGGATGGCGTTGGCGCAGGCCCGTTCCAGCGGCGGACTCGTCCTGGTGCTGGGTGAGCCCTTCGCCGGCAAGTCGCGGGCGGCACTGGCGGCGTTGGGCCGGGGGCCGGCCGGCCTCCGCGTCTTCGCGCCCGCGGGCGGCACGGACCTGCGGGGGCTGCCCGCCCTGTTGCAGGGCCGCCCGGAGCGGCACGTCATCTGGCTCGACGACCTCGACGAGCACCTGGGGGACGGCGGCCTGGAGCCGCGCCTGCTGGCCCAGTTGACCGCCCTGCGGGTTGTCGTGCTGGCCACCATGCGCGAGGACGCCTACGACGCCTGCCGCGCCGAGCCCCGGGGCCGGACCCTCGACCTCGCCCACGTCATCGAGCTGGCACGGGAGTGGAGCCCGGCGGAGCGGGAGCGCCTCGCGCGCGAGGCCGGGCGCAAGGGGGACCCGCGACTGGCGGGCGCGGCCTCGGCCAGCGGCCCGGAGGGCGTCGCCGCCTACCTCGCCCTCTCGCCCCTCCTCTGGGACGAGTGGCGGCGCGCCCGCCGCGCCGACCGCCACCCGCGCGGCCACGCCCTGGTCCGCGCCGCCCTCGACCTCGCCCGCTGCGGCCTCACAGGGCCCCTCCCCATGGACCTCCTGCTCAAGGTCCACGAGGGGTACGCGGACGTGACCGGCAGGGAGCGGGAGCCGACCGAGGACGCCCTCGGCTGGGCGTCCCGGCCCCGGCACGGCCTGCTGCCCCTCCTCACCCGCGCCACGGAGGACACCTGGCGGGCCGCGCCGCTCCTCGTCGAGGCGGCGGCCCGACACGAGGAACTGCCGGACGTGCCGGGCCCGGTGTGGGCCTGCGCCCTGGAGACCGCCCGGACGGACCCGGCCTACGACTACGCCGAGATCGCGGCGAAGGCGCGGGACGCCTTCCGGCGCGCCGCCGACGGCGGGGATGCCTCCGCCCTGCATGACCTCGGCCTGCTCGCCGAGTCGTTGGGGGAGGGCGAGGAGGCGGAATGCTGGTTCTGGCGGGCTGCGGAGGCTGGGGAGGCCCAGTCGGCCGGACGGATCGGCCGGATACTCGCCGAGCGGGGCGAGGGCAGGCAGGCAGAGCCGTTCCTGGAGACCGCCGCGGACGCAGGGGATGCTCAGGCAGCCACGCTTCTGGGCAAGCTGCTGCGGAAGCGGGCGGAACGGTGGTTGGAGGTGGGGATGGACGGCGGAAGCGGCGAGGCTGCGCATCTACTTGGCGACCTGTGGCTGGGCAGCCATGGGGCGGAAGCGGCGAATCAGTGCTACGTGCTAGCGGCCGACGCGCAGTATGCCCCGGTCGCAGCAAGCATCGCGTCCGTGTACCGAATCTGGAATGAAGCGGAGTTGGCCGAGGTCTGGTTGTGCCGTGCGGCCGATGCGGGTGACAACCAAGCCGCCGAGGAACTCAAGGGAAACCTCAGCGCCCCCGAGGCCCTAGACGGCCAAATGACGTTTCTCCTGATCGAAGCCGAGGCAGGGGGCGGTCTCCAAGCCACCAACCTCGGCGTCCTCCTCGAACGGCGCGACCGCCCCGGCGAAGCCCGCCCCTGGTACCTCAAGGGCTACGAACAGGGCGACGCCTACGGGGCGTTCCGCCTCGCCGAACTCCACAAGAAGGACGGCGACGAGGCCGAGGCCATGACCTGGTACCGCAAGGCCGCCGCCATGGGCCACCCCGGAGCGCAGCGGGCCCTCGGGGAGTCGGACGCGTAGCGCGCCGTGTGGGTGGCCCCGCCCGGTGGAACCGTAGAGGTCCACCGGACGGGGCCCTTCCCTCACCGCGCCGGTGGCGGCGCGGCACCCTTCGGGGGAGCGTCCGGAACGCTCCCCGCAGGACGGACCGGGCGGGGCCGTCGGCTCATACGGGACGCGTGCCGTCCCGCTCGGCGGTTGCCCGGTCGGGGGAGTCGTAGGCGGGCGCCGGCAGCCGGGCGCCCCGGCTGACCGCGATCCGCCGCACATTGCTGAGCGAGGCGGTCAGGTCGCTCGTCAGCAGGTGGATCTCGCCCGGCGTCCAGGCCCGCTCGCGCAGGACGTCGTGGGCCTCCTCGATGAGTTGGGCCGCCGTGTCGAGCTGTTCCGCCTCGACCCGGTCGGCCATGCGGGAGACGTATCCGGTCCCGTCGCTGGCGAGGAGGTAGCAGGGCTTCCCCTCCAGGCTGCTCCATGGCAGAAGCCGCCCGTCGTGCAGGACCTGTCGCTTAGGCTCGGTCATGTCGTCAACCTCCGTGGGGTTGGTGACCACGCCCTCGGGCCGGTGCACGCCGGTCGCGAGGGTCTCTGCGTTTCTTCACGCTGTGTGGTCGTTCCCTCACAGGATCAAGCCTGCGGTGGCTACGCTTCTAGTGGGGCGAGCCCGACAAAGCAGCCGTCAAGCAAGGGAGTTCAGCCATGGAGAAGGAACGCAAGCCGCGCACGCCCAAGGAGAAGTACGGGGAGGAGCTGAGGATCCGGCGCATCGCGGCGGACATGACGCAGGAGGCGCTGAGCGAGCGTGTGGTGTGCTCGCCGACGCTGATCAGTCATTTCGAGGCGGGGAGGAGGATCCCGAAGCGGGATGACGCACAGCGGATCGACCGGGCGTTGGGAACGGACGGGTTCTTCGTTCGGTGGCTGGAAGATCTGGAGTCGAAGTACGCCGACTACTTCGCGTCTGCGGCTGAGCTGGAAAAACTGGCCAAGTTGATCCAGCAGTTCGCGCTGTCATTGGTGCCCGGCATGCTTCAGACCGACGACTACGCGCGGTCAGTGTTCGCTGCGTACCGCCCCAACCACACCCCCGAGGAACTTGACGATGAGGTTGTCACTCGAACACAGCGTGCCCGGATCCTCGACGGGCCGTTGAATCCGGTGCTTTGGACGCTGCTCGACGAGTCGGTGCTGCGGCGCTGCGTCGGCGGCCCCCAGGTCATGGCCTCGCAACTTCACAAGATCGCAGACCTGGCCGATGCAGGGCGGCTGCGGCTGCACGTGCTGCCGCACGGCGTTGGTGCGCACGCGCTCATGGACAGCGACCTCACCCTCATGAGCTTCGAGGACTGCGCCCCGGTGGCCTATGTCGAAGGCTTTCTGACCGGCAACTTGATGGACGAACCGGCGCTGGTGGCCGCTAGCCAGACCGCTTACGCTCTAGCCCTGAGCGACGCATTGTCGCAACAGGAGTCACTGGCCCTCGTCAAGGCCGTAGCGGAGGAATACGCACATGGTCAGCAGTGAGCACACTGTCTACGACTCGTCCACGCTCACCGGCTGGTTCAAGTCCAGCTACAGCGGCGGCAATCAAGGCAACTGCCTTGAGGTCGCCCGCGGCCACGCCATCATCCCCGTCCGTGACAGCAAGCGCCCCACCGGCCCCGCGCTGACGTTCTCACCCACAACCTGGTCGGCGTTCGTATCGGCCGTCAGGTGTGGCGAGTTCGCTGACTGAGGTCAGTGCGGAGCCCACTGCCCTCGTAAAAGGCGTAGCGGAGGAGTACGTACATGGTCAGCAATGAGCGCACCGTCCACGACTCGTCCAGGCTCACCGGCTGGTACAAGTCCAGCTACAGCGACGGGGGAACCCCTCAGGGCGAATGCCTCGAAGTGGCTCTCGGCCACGCCACCATCCCCGTCCGTGACAGCAAGCGCCCCACCGGCCCCGCGCTGACGTTCTCACCCACGACCTGGTCGGTGTTCGTATCGGCCGTCAGGCATGGGGAGTTCGGCGCCTGAGGCGTTCCGTTGCCCACGTTGCCACCAGGGCCAGCGCCACCCCGGCCCCCAACGCGCACACGCCGCCCCAGCCGCCCAGGCCCCAGACCATCGAGGTGAGGGCGGAGCCCGCCGCGCCGCCGGCGAAGTAGCTGGTCATGTAGGCGGAGTTGAGGCGGTTGCGGGCCTCGGGGCGGACGCCGTAGACGAGGTTCTGGTTGCTGACGTGGATCGCGTGGGCGGCGAGGTCCAGGACGATCACGCCGGCCAGGAGGGCCGCCAGCGACCAGGCGCCGCCCGTGCCGCCGGCCGCCAGCAGGCCCCAGGAGCCCAGCAGCAGGAACGCGCTGACGCCGGTGACGCGGTGCGCCAGACCCCGGTCCGCCAGGCGGCCGGCCGTCGAGGCGGCGAACGAACCGGCCGCGCCGACCAGCCCCAGGAGCCCGATCGTCGACTCCTGCCAGCCGTACGCGGGCCCCGACAGCAGGAACACCAGCGCCGTCCACAGGACGCTGAAGCCCGCGAAGGTCAGCGCGCCGAGCGCCGCCCGCCAGCGCAGCACCGGCTCGTGGGCGAACAACGCCAGCGTCGAGCGGAGCAGGGCCGGGTAGCGCAGTCCGGCGGTGGTGCGCAGGGTGGGCAGGCGCAGCCGCAGCAGGAGCGCGATCAGCAGCATCAGGGCGGCGTTGAGCCAGTAGACGGTGCGCCAGCCGCCCACCTCGGCGAGCAGTCCGGCCGCCGTACGGGCCAGCAGGATGCCGAGCAGCAGCCCGGTCATGAGGGTGCCGATGGTCCGGCCGCGTTCGGCGGGGGCGGACAGGGTCGCCGCGAACGGCATGACGACCTGGGCGGCGACGGAGGTGAGGCCGGTCAGGGCGGTGCCGGCGAGCAGCAGCGCGCCGTTCGGGGCGCTGGCCGTCACGGTCAGGAAGACGGCGGTCAGGGCGCACAGGACGACCGCCAGCCGGCGGCGTTCCAGGAGGTCGCCGAGGGGGACGAGGAGCAGCAGGCCGAGGCCGTAGCCGGTCTGGGCGACGGTGACGACCAGCGCGGCGGTGCCGGTGGAGAGGTGGAGGTCGTGGCCTATGACGTCCAGGAGGGGTTGGGCGAAGTAGTTGCTGGCGACGGACAGGCCGGCGGCGACGGTCATCAGCAGCAGGGTGCCGCGGGTCAGCCGGGGCGCGGCGGCCTCCGCTGCGGCCTTCGGTCCGGGCTGCGGGGGGACTGCGGGGGTCGGGTGCGGTCCGGTCGGGTGGGGCGCGCCGTGCGCGGCTCGGGTCATGCGGTCCAGCGTCCCGCCGGGATCATCGATCGGTCCAACGCATAGTTTTCATCGCATCGATCGTGGAACGCGATGGATGGCGCGGGGCCGGCGGGTGCCTACGATCGCGCGCATGGAGCTCCAGCAGATGCGGTACGTCGTCGCGGTCGCCGAGACCGGTGGGTTCACCCGGGCCGCGGAGCGCTGCCACGTGGTGCAGTCCGCGCTCAGCCACCAGATCGCCCGGTTGGAGAAGGACCTGGGGGCGCGGCTCTTCGACCGGACCAGTCGCAGCGTGCGGTTGACCGCCGCCGGGGAGGCGTTCCTGCCGGTCGCCCGGCAGGCGCTGGAGGCCGCGGAGCGGGCCCGGGCGGAGGTGGCGGCGGCGACCGGGGAGGTGCGCGGGCGGCTGGCGGTGGGCGCGATCTCCACCGTTGGGGCGGTCGACCTCGCCCGGGAGCTGGGCGCGTTCCGCACGAAGTACCCGAAGGTGCGGATCAGTCTCCAGATGGAGATGAGCGATCCGTTGATCGAGCGGGTGCGGGCGGGCGTGCTGGACGTGGCGTTCGTCGGGCTGGTGCCCGGGGCGCGCGCGGTCGGCGTGCGGGAGGAGGTGCTGGCGCGCGGGGAACTGGTCGCGGTGGTGCCGCCGGAGCACCCGTTGGCCCGGCGGGAGTGGACGACGTTGGCGCGGGTGGCGCGGGAGACCTTCGTCGACTACGCGGAGGGGTCGGCGGCGCGGCGCCAGCGCGAGGAGGCGTTCCGGGCGGCGGGGCTGACGACGCAGGTGGCGTTCGAGGTGACCACGGTCGAGTTCCTGGCGGAGCTGGTCCGGGCCGGGCTCGGCATCGGCATGGTGCCGGAGGTGTCCGCCCGGAAGCTGGCCGGGTTGCACCTCGTGCGGGTGCGGCCGGCGCCGGTGCGGACCGAGCGGGTGGTGTGGAGTCGCCTGGGGCCGTCGCCGGCTGCGGCGGCGTTCCTGGCGGGACTGGGTGTGGAAGTGGGGTGACCTGCTGGTTTGGGTGGGGCGGGTGTGGCACCCGTTACGGTCGAGAGGTGCAGCAGACGTCCGACGCCCACCAGGAGAACCGGTCCGACCCCCACCCGGAGGCCCGGCCCGAAGCCCGTCCGGCGGGCGACCCGCCCACCGGGTGTCCGGTCGCCGCGTCCGCGGTCGCCGCCGGACCGACCCCCGCCCTCTTCTCCTGGGAGTTCGCCGCCGACCCCTACCCGGCGTACGCCTGGCTGCGCGAGCACGCGCCGGTGCACCGGACCCGGCTGCCCAGCGGCGTCGAGGCGTGGCTGGTCACCCGTTACCCGGACGCCCGGCAGGCGCTGGCCGACGCGCGGCTGTCGAAGAACCCGGTGCACCACTCCGAGGCCGCGCACGGAAAGGGCAAGACCGGCATTCCGGGCGAACGCGGCGCCAACCTGATGACGCACCTGCTGAACATCGACCCGCCGGACCACACCCGGCTGCGCCGCCTGGTCTCCAAGGCGTTCACCCCGCGCCGGGTCGCCGCGTTCGCGCCGCGCATACAGGAGCTGACCGACCGGCTGATCGACGGCTTCGCGCAGCGGGGCAGCGCGGACCTGATCCACGAGTTCGCGTTCCCGCTGCCGATCTACGCGATCTGCGACCTGCTCGGCGTCCCGCCCGAGGACCAGGACGACTTCCGGGACTGGGCCGGCATGATGATCCGGCACGGCGGCGGGCCGCGCGGCGGCGTCGCCCGGTCCGTGAAGAAGATGCGGGCGTACCTGGCCGAGCTGATCCACCGCAAGCGGGCCGACCTCGGCGACGACCTGATCTCCGGGCTGATCCGGGCCTCCGACCACGGCGAGCACCTCACGGAGAACGAGGCCGCCGCGATGGCCTTCATCCTGCTCTTCGCCGGCTTCGAGACCACCGTCAACCTCATCGGCAACGGCGCCCACACCCTGCTCCGTCACCCCGCACAGCGCGAACTGCTCCAGAAGTCGCTCGCGGCCGGCGACGAGGAACTGCTCGGCACCGCCGTCGAGGAGCTGCTCCGCTACGACGGGCCGGTGGAGCTGGCCACCTGGCGGTACGCGACCCGGGAGCTGACGCTCGGCGGCCAGCGGATCGCCGAGGGGGACCCGGTCCTGGTGGTGCTGGCCGCCGCCGACCGCGATCCGGCGCGGTTCGACGAGCCGGACGTGCTCGACCTCACCCGGCGTGACAACCCGCACCTGGGCTACGGGCACGGCATCCACTACTGCCTCGGCGCGCCGCTCGCCCGGCTCGAAGGGCAGACCGCGCTGACGACCCTGCTGACCCGCCTTCCGGACTTCCGACTTGCGGCGGAACCTGACGATTTGCGCTGGCGCGGCGGGCTCATCATGCGCGGACTGCGCACCCTGCCGGTGGAGTTCACGCCCGAACCGTCCCGACCTGGTGCCATGCCGTAATTGACACTTCGTCAGTTGCGTGACCATTGCGTGATCTCCGCTACACCGGCTTGTGACTGCCCGTGACCCCGGCTACCTTTCGACCGACGATCGGGGCCGGCCCCGGGCTGCCGCCCGGTGTTCCCGCCGACACCGGTCCGACAACTTCAACCGCCGCGCGAAAGGCAACCGCATGCGTTCCGGGAACGGCCGACACCGTCGCCCCAGACAAGCACCGGCCATCTTTGTCACGGCAGGAGTGACCGGCGCGGGCCTGGCCCTCCCGCTGTTCACCGCGGGCGGTGCCCAGGCAGCCGACGCGTCCACCTGGGACCGCGTCGCACAGTGCGAGAGCGGCGGGGTGTGGAGCGCCGCCACCGGCAACGGCTTCTACGGCGGCGTCCAGCTCACCCAGGAGATGTGGGACGACTACGGCGGCTCCGCCTACGCCTCCCGCCCCGACCTCGCCAGCCGCGCCCAGCAGATAGCCGTGGCCGAGGCGATCCTCGACGACCGCGGCCCGGACGCCTTCCCCAGCTGCGCGGTGAAGGCCGGACTGACCAAGGGCGGCCGCAAGCCCGCCGTCGACCCCGGCGCCACCACCCGGCCCGCGCCGCGCCCGTCCCACGGCCACACCGGCACCGGCGACCCCTCCGACACGGCCGGGGACCAGGATCAGGCGGGCCCGGCCGGCAGGACCCCCGCGCCGTCCGACGGCGCCTCCGCCGGTTCCGACACCGGCACCGGTGCCGACGCGGGTGCCGACGCCGGTACCGACGCCCCGGACGCGCCCCCGGTGACCCCGGACCCGACGGACTCCTCGTCCGCCACTCCCGCCCCGTCCGACTCCGCGACGCCGGGCGACTCCCCTTCGGGGAAGCCGTCCGACCCGGCGTCCCCCTCGCCGTCCGACCCGGCCGACCCCGGTGCCCCGGCGTCCCCGTCGGACTCCGCCGGACCCGACCGGCCCGCCGAGCCGGGCACGCCGCCCGCCGCCGGCAAGCACCGCGGCACGCCGGACGACGGCACGGACCCCGCCCAGGACCGGGACGGCGGCAGCGGCCGGCATGCCTCGCGCGGCGGGGAGACGCCCCGCACGCCCCCGGCGAAGACCGACAGCTACCGCGTGCGCGCCGGTGACAACCTGTCAGCCATCGCGGACCGCCATGACCTGCCGGGCGGCTGGCCGGCGCTCTACCACCGCAACCAGGGCGTCATCGGCGCCGACGCGGACCTCATCCACCCCGGCCAGCTGCTCGATCTCGGCCGGACACAGGGGTAGTTACCGGCAGTTCGTCGTTTTTCGCGGCGTTCCGTAAAAGTGAGATATGGCTCTCGTTGCGGGGGGCGGACCCCGGTTCGCCCCCCGTTCTCATACCGGTGCCGACCTGCGGAAATGACCACCGCGATGATCAAAAACGGTCAACTTGGTTCAGAAGATGGGGTTTGAACACCAACGGGATTACTGATTACGGTCAGGACCGCTCGCCAAAGCGGGCCCTTCGATCGCACGCCGAGTCCTGCCGGCGGTCGGAGTCGACGACGCGCAAGCGCCGAAGGCAGGAGCGGGGGACCCAAGGTAAGTGCCGACCCCGCCCGTGAGAACGGGTCAGTCGGCTTGGGGTGAAGTCGCGTGTGCAGCACACGCGGCCGGGCAGCTCACACGGCCCGAACCCGACAGCTCACCTCGTAGGCGTCGGTGAGGAAACGAACGCACGATGCTGATCAACAAGGGCAAGCACCGCCGCAGCTCCAAGGCCGTCCGCGTCGCCACCCTGGCCGGTGTCGCCGGCGCCGCCGTCGCCGTCCCGCTGATGGGTGCCACCTCCGCTTCCGCCGCCTCGGTCGCCACCTGGGACAAGGTCGCCCAGTGCGAGTCCGGCGGCAACTGGTCGATCAACACCGGTAACGGCTACTTCGGTGGCCTGCAGTTCTCGAACTCCAGCTGGGCCGCCGCCGGTGGCACCCAGTACGCGGCCCGCGCCGACCTGGCCACCAAGTCCCAGCAGATCGCCGTCGCCGAGAAGCTCCTCGCCATCCAGGGCCCGGGTGCCTGGACCTGCGCCGGCGCCGGCAACCTGACCTCCGGTGGCCCGGCCGCCAACGTCGACACGTCCGGCGGCGCCACCGTCAAGAAGAGCCAGGGCGCCTCCGAGGCCCGCAAGCAGACCGAGGGCACCACCAAGAAGTCCGCCCCGGTCCGCGAGAAGGCCGAGAAGGCCCAGCCGGCCCCGCAGCAGTCGCACCGCTCCGGCGACACCTACACCGTCAAGGCCGGCGACACCCTCGCCAAGATCGCCAAGGCGCACGGCACCCACTGGAAGTCGCTCTACGCGGCCAACAAGTCCGTCGTCGGCGGCAACCCCAACCTCATCTTCCCGGGCCAGAAGCTCAGCATCTGAGCCGTCCCGGTTGCCGAGAGAGCTGCCCCGCTGTGGCGCGTACCCCCGAGCGCGCCACGGCGGGGCTTCTCCGTTCCCGGGCCCCGGAACCCCACCGCGGCCCGGCCGTCCCGCCTGGACCGCCCCGGCGACCGTCCTGACGTGCACCGATCCCGGTGCCCCGCCGACGGCCCGGCGCGACGTTCCCCGCTCAGCGAACATTGCCCGCAAACCTCCCGTGAACTGGGCTTTTAGCCTGCTTGTTGGGGTTTTTCGTCCCACGGAGCGGGCCACAGGCGAGCGGATCCGTCCGAGGCCGTTAGGCTCATGCCGAGAACTCCAGACACCCACGAAGGAGACAACGTGCCGTCCATCGACGTCGTCGTAGCCCGCGAAATTCTCGACTCGCGAGGTAATCCCACGGTCGAGGTCGAGGTCGGCCTCGACGACGGCAGCACCGGCCGTGCCGCGGTGCCGTCCGGCGCCTCCACGGGTGCCTTCGAGGCCGTCGAGCTGCGGGACGGCGACCCCAACCGCTACCTCGGCAAGGGCGTGGAGAAGGCCGTCCTCGCCGTCATCGAGCAGATCGGCCCGGAGCTCGTCGGCTACGACGCGACCGAGCAGCGGCTGATCGACCAGGCGATGTTCGACCTGGACGCCACCGACAACAAGGGCTCGCTGGGCGCCAACGCCATCCTCGGCGTCTCCCTGGCCGTCGCGCACGCCGCCTCCGAGGCCAGCGACCTGCCGCTGTTCCGCTACCTCGGTGGCCCGAACGCGCACGTCCTGCCCGTCCCGATGATGAACATCCTGAACGGCGGCTCGCACGCCGACTCCAACGTGGACATCCAGGAGTTCATGATCGCCCCGATCGGCGCGGAGTCCTTCTCCGAGGCCCTGCGTTGGGGCGCCGAGGTCTACCACACCCTCAAGAAGGTGCTGAAGGCCAAGGGTCTGGCCACCGGCCTGGGCGACGAGGGCGGCTTCGCCCCCAACCTCGGCTCCAACCGCGAGGCCCTGGACCTGATCCTGGAAGCCATCAAGGAAGCCGGCTACGCCCCCGGCCAGGACATCGCGCTCGCGCTGGACGTCGCCGCCTCCGAGTTCTACAAGGACGGCAAGTACCAGTTCGAGGGCAAGGAGCGCTCCGCCGCCGAGATGACGGAGTACTACGAGGAGCTGGTGGCGGCCTACCCGCTGGTCTCCATCGAGGACCCGCTGTTCGAGGACGACTGGGCCGGCTGGAAGGTCATCACCGACAAGCTCGGCGCCAAGGTCCAGCTCGTCGGCGACGACCTCTTCGTCACCAACCCCGAGCGCCTGGCCCGCGGCATCGAGGAGGGCTCCGCCAACGCCCTCCTGGTCAAGGTCAACCAGATCGGTTCGCTGACCGAGACCCTGGACGCCGTCGAGCTGGCCCAGCGCAACGGCTTCAAGTGCATGATGTCGCACCGCTCCGGCGAGACCGAGGACGTCACCATCGCCGACCTCGCCGTCGCCACCAACTGCGGCCAGATCAAGACCGGCGCCCCGGCCCGCTCCGAGCGCGTCGCCAAGTACAACCAGCTGCTGCGCATCGAGGAGATCCTCGACGACGCCGCGGTGTACGCGGGCCGCTCCGCCTTCCCGCGCTTCAAGGGCTGACCACGCCCTGACGCCGTCGGCGCCCCGCGCGCCGCACGGCAGCAGCACCGCACCGTCCGGCCGCGCTCTTCGAGGGTCCGAGGACTCGACGAGGGGGCGCGGCCGGGACGAAGCACACCGTCCCCGGCACCGGTCCCGTACCGTTGCCGGGGACGTACGTCATGACGACGTCGGGACGGAAGCTGAAGGGGAGGCGACGTGCCCGCGGACCGGTTCTCCACCGCGACCCGGCTCAAGGCGCTCGGCGAACAGGCCGCCGCCCGCGTCCACCGCGCCAAGCGGCGACCCCGCCGCAACCGCCTCACCGGCCGCGCCGCCCTGTTGGCGCTGGTGATGTGTTCGCTGGTGGTCGCCCTCGCCTACCCGATGCGGCAGTACATCTCCCAGCGTTCGGACATCGCCGACCAGCGCCGCAAGGCCCAGGACGCCGCCGCCGCGCTCGACCGGCTGCGCGACGAGAAGGCCCGCTGGCAGGACTCGGCCTACGTCCGGCAGCAGGCCCGCCGCCACCTGCACTACGTCATGCCGGGCGAGACCGGGTACGTCGTCCAGGACGGCTCCGGCGTCCGCGCCGCCCCCAAGGAGGCCAAGGCGGCCCAGCGCCCCTGGTACGACAAGCTCTGGACCGACGTCGACGCGGCCGACGCGGCCGACGCCGCGGGACCCGCCGCCGCCACGATCGGGCGGTAGCCCGCGACGGCCACGACCGGGGAGACTGTACGCGCGGGCCCGACGCGCTCGCGCGGGACGCCACCGGTCTCCCGCCGCCGCCCGGCCCCGCCGCCACCCACCTCCGGCCCTGACCGAAAGCGCACATGGACACCCCCCCGCCCCAGACCGAGCCCACCGAGCCCACCGCCGCGGACATCGCCGCCTTCAAGGACCAGCTCGGCCGCCCGCCGCGCGGCCTGCGCACCATCGCGCACCGCTGCCCGTGCGGGCAGCC
The DNA here is from genome assembly GCF_039532155.1 of Streptomyces lunalinharesii. Classification (NCBI taxonomy): domain Bacteria; kingdom Bacillati; phylum Actinomycetota; class Actinomycetes; order Kitasatosporales; family Streptomycetaceae; genus Streptomyces; species Streptomyces lunalinharesii. The sequence goes on along the minus strand of NZ_BAAARK010000035.1, from coordinate 51,153 downwards.
GGACGTCGTGGAGACCGCACCGCGCCTGGAGGACGGCACCCCCTTCCCCACGCTCTACTACCTCACCTGCCCGCGGGCCGCGTCCGCGATCGGCACGTTGGAGGCCAACGGCGTGATGAAGGAGATGACCGAGCGACTGGCGAACGACCCCGAGCTGGCCGCCGCCTACCGCGCGGCCCACGAGGACTACATCCGCCGGCGGGACGCCATCGAGGTGCTCCAGGGCTTCCCGAGCGCGGGCGGGATGCCCGACCGGGTCAAGTGCCTGCACGTGCTCGTCGGCCACTCGCTGGCCGCCGGCCCGGGCGTCAACCCGCTCGGCGACGAGGCCCTGGCCATGCTCCCCGAGTGGTGGCGCAAGGGCCCCTGCGTGACGCCCTGCGCGGAGCCCGCCGCGGGCCCCGCGCACACCTCGGCAACCCGGCCGGACGCCGCCGACGGCGGCCGCGGCCCCGAAGGAGACGCCAAGTGAAGCGGGTCGCCGCCATCGACTGCGGTACCAACTCCATCCGCCTGCTGGTCGCCGACCTCGACCCGGAGACCGGTGAACTGAAGGACCTGGACCGGCGGATGGAGATCGTCCGGCTGGGCCAGGGCGTGGACCGGACGGGGCGGCTGGCGCCCGAGGCGCTGGAGCGCACCTTCGCGGCCTGCCGGAAGTACGCCGCGGTGATCGAGGAACTGGGTGCGGAGCGGCTGCGGTTCGTGGCGACCTCCGCGTCCCGGGACGCGGAGAACCGCGACGCGTTCGTCCGCGGGGTGGTGGACATCCTCGGCGTCGAGCCCGAGGTGATCAGCGGGGACCAGGAGGCGGAGTTCTCCTTCGTCGGCGCCACCAAGGAGCTGACCGGCCACCCGCACATCGCACTGCCCTACCTCGTGGTGGACATCGGCGGCGGCTCGACGGAGTTCGTGCTCGGCGACCGGTCGGTCCGGGCGGCGCGCTCGGTCGATGTCGGCTGCGTCCGGATGACCGAGCGCCACCTGGTCCACGACGGCGTGGTCTCCGACCCGCCCGCGCCGGAGCGGATCGCCGCCATCAAGGCCGACATCGCCGCGGCCCTGGACCGCGCCGAGGAGACCGTCCCGCTGACCGAGGCCGCCACGCTGGTCGGCCTGGCCGGTTCGGTGACCACCGTCGCCGCGGTCGCGCTCGGCCTGGAGACGTACGAGTCGGCGGCCATCCACCACTCCCGGATGTCCCGGGCCACGGTCGCCGAGATCACCGAGCGGCTGCTGACCTCCACCCACGCCGAGCGCGCGGCGATCCCCGTCATGCACCCGGGGCGGGTCGACGTGATCGCCGCCGGCGCCCTCGTACTGCTGTCGATCATGGAGCGGGTGGGCGCCGACGAGGTCGTCGTCAGCGAACACGACATTCTGGACGGAATCGCCTGGAGCATCGCCTGACCGGCGGCCCGGTCAGGCCCCGCGCACGGCGCCGCAACCACCGCCCGCACCGCGGCTTTTGAGCGGTCGCGGCGCCGTCCGAGCGGGTTTCGGGGGCCCCGGAGGGGGCCGGGAAGGCCGTCCGGGAAGAAAGTTCGTGAAATCCTTCACATGAAAAACCCGCCTCCCGGGCGAAGTGGAGGGTCATTCGACCCTCATTCGAAGGTCCTAGGACTCATCTGCCCGAGGATTGCGGGGTCTACGGTGGGTCTCCACCGTGTTACGCGAGTGCCTTGAAGGGCCTTGGTACGGCCCTTCGCGAGGGGACAATCCCTGATCAACAGGGGTATCCAACGTGTCGCGTTATACCGTGGTTCCCCGAACGCGCTATGGCGTCGGTCACGGGGACGGCGGAGTGTAGCAGATGCCTTCGTCATTCTTGTGAAGGGGCTCACGAGCGACCCCCCAAGTGGGGGTGGATACTCGATTGCATGAGCACCACGGAGCGTCCCAGGATCCTCGTTGTAGGCGGTGGGTACGTAGGCCTGTACGCGGCACGCCGCATCCTGAAGAAGATGCGGTACGGCGAGGCGACCGTCACGGTCGTCGACCCGCGCTCGTACATGACGTACCAGCCCTTCCTCCCTGAAGCTGCGGCCGGCAGCATCTCCCCCCGTCACGTTGTGGTCCCGCTGCGGCGCGTGCTGCCCAAGGCGGAGGTCCTCACCGGCCGGGTGACCACCATCGATCAGGACCGCAAGGTCGCCACCATCGCCCCGCTCGTGGGCGATGCGTACGAGCTGCCCTTCGACTACCTGGTCGTCGCGATGGGCGCCGTCTCCCGCACCTTCCCGATCCCCGGCCTGGCCGAGAACGGGATCGGTATGAAGGGCATCGAGGAGGCCATCGGCCTGCGCAACCACGTCCTGGAGCAGCTGGACAAGGCTGACTCCACGACCGACGAGGAGGTCCGCCGCAAGGCGCTGACCTTCGTCTTCATCGGCGGCGGCTTCGCCGGTGCGGAGACCGTCGGCGAGGTCGAGGACATGGCCCGCGACGCCGCGAAGTACTACAAGAACGTCAAGCGCGAGGACATGCGCTTCCTGCTGGTCGACGTCGCGGACAAGATCCTCCCCGAGGTCGGTCCCAAGCTCGGCGCCTACGGCAAGGAGCACCTGGAGTCCCGGGGCGTCGAGGTCTACCTCAAGACCGGCATGAAGTCCTGCGTCGACGGCCACGTCATCCTGGACAACGGCCTCGAGGTGCTGTCCAACACCATCGTGTGGACCGCCGGCGTCAAGCCGAACCCGGCGCTCTCCCGCTTCGGCCTGCCGCTGGGCCCGCGCGGTCACATCGACGCCGAGCCCACCCTCCAGGTCAAGGGCACCGACTACATCTGGACGGCCGGCGACAACGCCCAGGTCCCCGACCTGGTCGGCCGCAAGAACGGCAACGAGAACGCCTGGTGCCCGCCGAACGCGCAGCACGCGCTGCGGCAGGCCAAGGTCCTCGGCGACAACGTGGTCTCCGGCATGCGGGGCTTCCCGCAGAAGGAGTACAGCCACGCCAACAAGGGCGCGGTGGCGGGTCTCGGCCTGCACAAGGGCGTCGCGATGATCGTCATGGGCAAGATGAAGATCAAGCTCAAGGGCCGTCTCGCCTGGTACATGCACCGCGCGTACCACGGCATGGCGATGCCGACGTTCAACCGCAAGATCCGGGTCTTCGCCGACTGGACGCTGGCCGTCTTCCTCAAGCGCGAGGTCGTCTCGCTCGGCGCCATGGAGAACCCCCGCGAGGAGTTCTACGAGGCAGCCAAGCCGGCGCCGGCTCCGGCCGCCGCGGCCGACGGGGACAAGCCGAAGGCCAAGGCTTCCTGAACCATCGGTCGGGTACTCCGACCAGCCCGAAGGGCGTCCGCCATCCGTGGGGCGGGCGCCCTTCGGCGTGCTCGGATGTGGCCGAATCTGCACGCCGTGTTGTTCTCTAGCAGGCGAACGGGACTATCTGGGTCCCCACTTGGCGTTTACGTGGTGGGTGAAACTTCTTTGCCCGACTCGTCATGACGGAGGTGTTGCGACATGGCCGGTGCCGCTGGACGGCTCACCAAGCTCGCCGAGGAGGTGCTGGGTACCCCGCTCCCGGTGCGGATCCGCGCCTGGGACCGCAGCGAGGCCGGTCCCCCGGGCGCCCCCGTGCTGGTCGTCCGCAATCGTCGGGCCCTGCGGCGACTGCTGTTCAAGCCGGGCGAGTTGGGCCTGGCCCGGGCCTGGGTGGCCGGTGACGTCGACGTCGACGGGGACCTCTACGAAGCGCTCGACCTGCTCGCCGGGCTGATCTGGGAGCGCGGCAGTGCCGCCCCGAAGCCCGCCCGCGCCGCCGCGCTGCGGGCCCTGGCCCGCCCCGAGGTCCGGGCCGCCGGCAAGGAACTGCTCTCCCTGGCCGGGCTGCCCGTCCCGCCCGCGCCGCCCGTCGAAGAGGCCCGGCCGCGCCGCGGGGCACTGCACTCCCTGCTCCGCGACCGGCAGGCCATCAGCCACCACTACGACGTCGGCAACGACTTCTACGCGCTGGTGCTCGGCCCGTCCATGGTCTACTCCTGCGCGTACTGGGAGGCCCCGGACGAGACACTGGAGGACGCCCAGCGCGCCAAGCTCGACCTGATCTGCCGCAAGCTCGGCCTGACGGAGGGCCAGCGGCTGCTGGACGTGGGCTGCGGCTGGGGCTCGATGGTGCTGCACGCGGCCCGCGAGTACGGCGTCCGGGCGGTCGGCATCACGCTCTCCGAGGAGCAGGCCACCTACGCCCGCAAGCGGATCGCCGACGCCGGGCTCGCCGACCGGATCGAGATCCGGGTCCAGGACTACCGCGAGATCGCCGACGGGCCGTTCGACGCGATCTCCTCGATCGGGATGGCCGAACACGTCGGCCGGGCCCAGTACGCGGAGTACGCCGGTCTGCTGCACGACCTGCTGAAGCCCGGCGGACGGCTGCTCAACCACCAGATCGCGCGGCGGCCGCTGGCGGACGAGGAGACGTACCGGGTCGACGAGTTCATCGACCGCTACGTCTTCCCCGACGGCGAGCTGGCGCCGGTGGGGCGGACGGCCGGCCAACTGGAGGAGGCCGGCTTCGAGGTCCGGGACGTCGAGGCGATCCGGGAGCACTACGCGCTGACCCTGCGCCAGTGGGTGGCCAACCTGGAGGCCCACTGGACCGAGGCGATGCGGCTCACGTCCCCCGGCCGGGCCCGGGTCTGGCGGCTCTACATGGCCGCCTCGGCGCTGTCGTTCGAGCGCAACCGCATAGGGGTCAACCAGATCCTCGCCGTCCGCACCCCGGACTCCGGCGCCGCCGCCATGCCGCTGCGGGCCCGCGACTGGCGGGACTGACCCGCCGGGCGCCGTGCGGCGGCCGGTCCGGCGGGGCGCCCCACGGCCGAGGGCCCCGGTCCCACCCGACAGGGCGGGGGACCGGGGCCCTCGGGCCGTCCGGGGCCGCCGGGCGGCGGCGGGCCGGCTACTCCGCCTTGATGGCCTGGAGCATGTTGAGCTTCGCCGCCCGGCGGGCCGGCCACAGCGCGGCCAGCACGCCCACCAGCGCCGCCATCGCGAGGAAGACGGCCATCCGGCCCCAGGGCATCACCAGTTCGTAGGTCGGCAGCGAGCCGCCGATCAACTCACCGGCCGCCCAGCCGAAGAACACGCCCAGGCCGATGCCCAGCACCCCGCCGAAGAGCGAGATCACCAGCGACTCCAGGCGCACCATCCGCTTGATGCCGCGGCGGTCCAGGCCGATGGCGCGCAGCATCCCGATCTCCTGGGAGCGCTCGAAGACCGACATCGCCAGGGTGTTGACGACGCCGAGCACCGCCACGATCACCGCCATGGCCAGCAGGCCGTAGACCATGTTCAGCAGCAGGGTGAAGGTCTGGGCGATGGCGTTGGAGACGTCCTTCTTGTCCGCGATGGTGATCGCGGGGTTCTTGCCGAGCGCCTTGACCAGGGACTCCTTGGCCTCCGGGGTGGCACCGTGCGCCGTCTTGACCATCACCTGCATGTCGGTGGCGTGCTTCTGGTGCGGGGCGAGCGTGCCGTTGTCCAGGAGGAGGCCCCGGATCACCTGGTTGCCCTGGTAGACGCCGCCGATGGTCAGCGTGCCCTGCTTGCCGTCCTCGAAGGTCACCGGGACGCGGGAGCCGGGGTGCCAGCCCTTCTCCTTGGCGAGGGAGTCGTCCACCACGGCCCGGTCCCCGTGCAGCGCGCCGAGGGAGCCGGCGGTGAAGTCGAGCTGGGTGAGCTTGCCGAAGTCCTTGCCGTTGACCCCGGTCAGGTACTCGACGTCGCCGCCGATCCGGGACGGGGAGTTGCGCAGCGGGCTGGACGCGGTGACCCCGTCCGCGGTCGCGAGCTTCTTCGCGACGTCCGGGGAGAGCGGCGACCGGCTCGCCATGGAGACCACGTAGTCGGCCTTCAGCGCGGAGGTGGCCATCTTGTCGATGCCCTGCTGCACGCTGCCGGCGATCACCGTCAGGCCGGTGATCAGGGTCAGCCCGATCATCAGCGCGGAGGCGGTGGCGGCCGTCCGGCGCGGGTTGCGGACGGCGTTCTGCCGGGCGAGGACGCCGGATATCCCGAAGAGTCGCAGCACCGGCGAGGCCAGCGCGATCAGCGGACGGGACAGCAGCGGCGTCAGCACGAACACGCCGATCAGCAGCAGCGCCGCGCCGCCGCCCATGGTGGCCTTGCCGTCGGACATCCCGGTGGCGACCAGCACCGCGGCGGTGCCGGCGCCCGCGAAGAGCGCACCGATGGTGTTGCGGACCACCAGCGACTTGGTGGTGGCGGTGGCGTGCACGCTGTTCATCGCGGCGACCGGCGGGATCCTCGCGGCCCGGCGGCCGGGCAGCCAGGCGGCCAGCACCGTGACGACGATGCCGACCACGAGCGCGATCACGACCGTGCTGGGCGAGACCACCAGCGGGCCGTCGGGCACCGTGGCGCCGGTGGCGCCCATCAGCGCGCGCAGCCCGGCGCCGATGCCGATGCCGGCCGCCAGGCCGATCACCGCGGCTACCGCACCGACCACGAACGCCTCGCTCAGCACCGAGCGGGTGACCTGGCGGCGGCTGGCGCCGACCGCGCGCATCAGCGCCAGCTCCTTGGTGCGCTGGGCGACCAGCATGGTGAAGGTGTTGGCGATGATGAACACCCCGACGAAGAGGGAGATGCCGGCGAAGGCCAGCAGGCCGGTCTTCATGCCGTTCATGCTCTGGGCGATCATCTTCGCCTGCTCGTCGGCGAGTTCGCGGCCGGTGGTGGCCTCGGCGCCGTGCGGCAGCATCTTCTCCACCGCGTCCTTCAGCGCCGCCTGGGAGGTGCCGGGCGCGGCCTTGATGTCGATCTCGTCGAACTGGCCGGGGGCCGCGAACAGCTGCTGCGCGGTGGCGGTGTCGAACAGCGCGAGGCTGCCGCCGGCGCCGACCGCCCCGTCGTCGGTGGTGAAGACGCCGGTCAGCTTCTGCTCCCGGACCGGGCCGTCGACGGATATCCGCACGGTGTCGCCGACCTTGTAGCCGCCGCGGTCGGCGGTGCGGGCGTCCAGTGCGAACTCGTGCGGGCCCTTGGGGGCCGCGCCGCTGCGCATCGGGTAGCGCGCGTCGGTGCCGTCGTGGCCGGGGAAGTAGTTGCTGCCGCTGGTCGAGAAGCCGTTCCCGATCATCGCGCCGCTCTTGTCGGCGATGGCGGTGAAGCCGGAGACGGTGCCGGTCGCCGAGGCGGCGCCGGGCAGGTGCGCGGCCCGGTCCAGCAGCTTCGCATCGAGCGCGGAGCGTGCGCCGGGGGCGGCGTCGGCGCGGTTGCCACCGCGCTGGATGGCCACGTCGACGTTGTCGAAGCCCTTGCGGGAGCTGGCCTGGAGGGCGTCGGAGAGGGTCGAGGTGAAGACCAGGGTGCCGGAGACGAAGGCCACGCCGAGCATCACGGCGAGCACGGTCATCAGCAGCCGGGCCTTGTGCGCGAGCACATTGCGCAAGGCGGTACGGAACATGGGTGGGTCAGTCCTGGAGGAGTGGTCCGGGGTGTCCGGGGTGGGAGAGGTGGCTGCCGGTGATCAGCTGGTGCGGCCCTTGGCGTCGAAGCCCTTCATCCGCTCCAGCACCATGTCGGCGCTGGGGTTGGGCATGTCGTCGACGATCCGGCCGTCGGCGAGGAATATGACGCGGTCCGCGTACGACGCCGCGACCGGGTCGTGGGTCACCATCACCACCGTCTGGCCCAGCTCGCGCACGGAGTTGCGCAGGAAGCCGAGGACCTCGGCGCCGGATCGGGAGTCGAGGTTGCCGGTGGGCTCGTCGGCGAAGATGATCTCGGGCCGGGAGGCCAGGGCGCGGGCCACCGCCACGCGCTGCTGCTGGCCGCCGGAGAGCTGGCTGGGGCGGTGCTTGAGCCGGCCGGCGAGGCCGACGGTCTCCACGACCCGATCCAGCCAGGCACGGTCCGGCTTCCGGCCGGCGATGTCCATGGGGAGGGTGATGTTCTCCAGCGCGGTGAGCGTCGGGAGGAGGTTGAACGCCTGGAAGATGAAGCCGATCTTGTCGCGTCGGAGCTGGGTGAGCTTCTTGTCCTTCAGCCCGGTCAGCTCGACGTCGCCGATCCGCGCGGACCCGCCGGAGATCGCGTCCAGGCCGGCCATGCAGTGCATCAGCGTGGACTTGCCGGACCCGGAGGGGCCCATGATCGCGGTGAACTGGGCCTGCCGGAAGTCGACGGAGACCGCGTCCAGGGCGACCACCTGGGTCTCGCCGTGTCCGTAGACCTTGGTGAGATCCGTGGCGCGGGCGGCCACCGCGGTGCTGCGGCCGGCGAGGGAGACGCCGGAGTGGGTGGTGGTCACGGGAAGGGACTCCTGTCGGGACGGGGAACGGGCCGCTCCCGCACCGGCACGGTGGCCGCGGCGGGCGGGCGGTGGAACATCGGTTTCCATCGTGCGGCAGCCCACTGCTCCGGACGTCAACCCGTGTGACCGTCCTTGGCCCACCCCAAGGGATTAGCTCCCCCGCGCTCCGTCATCCCTGGGTATGACGCCGTCCCTGAGGCGCGCGGCGCCTTCCGGCCGCCGCGCGGGGCGGCGACGGAGTGCCTGGGAAGGGCCCGGGAGGGGCGTCGACCGGCTCGCGCGCGGGCGTCGAATTTTCGTCAATTCAGGGTCGAATTTCGCCCTCGCAGGCACCGCCGAACATGGGCATCAGGCATGTGCCGGGGGCCCTGGCGGTCACTGATGCCCCCTCAGTTGCCAATAAAATAAGACAACCTCGGGAAGTGCGGCCGATGGGGTTGGTGCGCTGCGGGCTACGCTCGTGCTGCCTTCTTGGAGGGTGGCATGGGGGACCCCAAGCCCGGATGGTGGAATGCAGACACGGCGAGCTTAAACCTCGCTGGCCTTCGGGCCGTGCCGGTTCAAGTCCGGCTCCGGGCACTTCCGCGGGCAGCGGGACAAAGACCCGTAAATACCTGAATATTCAACTTACTTGCCGAGAGGGGCCGCCGGGATTACCCGGCGGCCCCTCCTCGGTATTCCGCGGGCCCCGCTCAGCGCTCCACGAGCGCGAACAGCGCCTCCCAGCGGCCGACGATCTCGTCGGTCGAGAACCGCTGGATGTTCTCCCGGGCCAGCTCGCCCATCCGGTTCCGCAGCTCCTCGTCCGACATCAGGGCGTCGAGGTGCCGGGCGAATTCGGTGATGTTGCCCGGCGGGGCCAGGAAGCCGTCGGTGCCGTCGGTGATGATCTCGCGGACGCCGGGCGCCACGTCGAACGCCACGCACGGCACCGCGGTGGCCATCGCCTCCATAGGAGCGAGCGGGAAGCCCTCACCGCGCGAGCTCAGCGCGAAGACCGCGCTCCCGCGCAGCGCGCCGGCGACGTCGCTGGTGCGCCCCATCCACTCGACCGAATCGGTCACCCCCAGCTCGGCCGCCTGCTTGCGCAGCGCCTCGGCCTCCTCGCCGGAGCCGTAGATCCGCAGCGTCCAGTCCGGGTGCTGCGGCGTGACCTTCGCCCACGCCTCCAGGAGCAGGTCGACGCCCTTCTCCTCGTGCAGCCGGCCGATGCTCGTGACGACCTTCTCGGAACGCGCGGAGGGCACGTCGGGGAAGAACGGCAGCGGGTTCGGCATGAAGCCGACGTTGTCCATCCGCTGCCGGATCCACTTGTCCGCGTCCTCCCGGGTGAGCGGCAGCATCCGGTCGACGTCCTGGTAAAACCGCTTGACGCGGGCGAACCGGGACGACTTGCGGCAGGTCTCGAACGACTCGTGGCTCATCCCGATGACCGCCAGACCGGCGGTGTCGGCCAGCGCCACCCACTCCATCGCCCACACCTGGGTGACGATCACCACGCCGTGCGGCCGCGCGGCCCGGAACAGCGCGCTCATCTTGGCGGCCTGCTCGTGCATGCCGGCCTCGCGGGCGGCCCGGCGGCGCTGCTCGACGACGTTCAGCTTGTCCTTCAGGCCCCGCACCGGGCGGACGCTCGGCGGGTGCGCGTCGTAGAGCGTGGTGGTCTCGTAGGGCAGGTCGGGGCCGAGTTCGTGGACCCGGCCCTCGGGCGGCGGCACGATCCCGACGACGTGCACCCGGTGGCCCTGCTCGGCGAACAGGCGCGCCATCTGGTGCGACCAACTGGTGATGCCGCCCAGCTCGTTGACGCTGTTGGAGACGAAGAAGATGTCCCGCGGCCCGGCTGCGTTCGACTTGGTCATCAACGGCTCCACTGCGCAAAGAACTGGTCGACGATGCTCTGTGCTGCGTCGCCCTGGTCGTATTCCCCGAACTTGGCGACGAATTCCTTGCGGTCCTTGGCGTATTCCTGCTGCTGGGACTCGAAAGACGCCATGGCCTCGAAGAAATCGTCCTCGGTGCGCACCACCGGGCCGGGGGCGTGCTCCAGCAGATCGAAGTACGTTCCGCGGCCCTCGTGCACGTATTCGTCGTAGTCGTAGGTGAAGAACATCAGCGGCCGGTCGAGCAGCGAGTAGTCGAACATCACCGACGAATAGTCCGTGACCAGGCCGTCGGCCAGCTCCAGGATCGGCGTGATGTCGTGCCGCGCGGAGACGTCGACGACCCGGCCCTGCACGGTCGGCGGCAGCACCACGTGGTTGAGGTAGTGCGAGCGGACGAGCAGGACGTAGCGGTCGCCGAACTCGTCGGCGAAGCGCTCCACGTCGAAGGGGAGCGCGAACCGGCCGTGCCGGCCGCCCGCCTTGCGGAACGTCGGCGCGTACAGCAGCACCTTCTTGTCCGCGGGGATGCCCAGCTCCGCGGCGAGCGGACCGCGCTCCCGGTGGCCCAGCTCGGTCTCCCGCAGCCGCGCCTTGACCAGCGCGTCGTTGCGCGGGTAGCCGACCCGCAGCAGGGTCTTCTCCTTCAGGCGGAACGCCTTGGCCAGCGTCCGCGCGTCGTGCTCGGTGCGGCACAGGAACCGGTCGAAGCGGTCCAGCGACTGCTGCTGCTCGGCCTGCTGCTGACGGGTCTGCGCCTTGAGCGAGGGCTGGTCGAAGCCCATGTTCTTCAGCGCCGAGCCGTGCCAGGTCTGGAGGTACGTGGTCTCGGGGCGCTTGGTCAGCTTGAGCGGGTAGCTCTGGTTGTCCACCCAGAACTCGGCCTGCGCCAGCGCCTTGAGGTACGGCAGCGACCAGCGCTTGACCAGGGTGGCGTCCTTGGGGAAGTCCTTCGGGGACCCGGCGTACGCCCAGATCGCCTCGAACTGCAGGCCCTGCCGGCGCATCTCCTCGTAGATGGCGCGCGGGCTGTCGCTGTACTGCTTGCCCAGGTGGCTCTCGAAGACCACCGTGCGCTTCTTGATCGGCAGCCGGCTGAAGACCTCGTGGTACGCGCGCAGCTTGGTGTCCCCGGAGGTCAGCGTCTTGCGCAGCGCCTTGGCCTTGCGGAAGCCGCTCTTCGCCAGGATCCCCGGCTTGCCGCGGACGCTCTTGGCGATGAGCTCCTGCACGCGCTCGGCGTTCTGGCCCTCGCTGATCAGGCGGAACGCCAGGTGGCCCTTGGAGGAGATGTGCGGCTCGATGTGGTCGGCGACCATCCGGCTCAGTCGCGGCCGGATCGGCAGCGGTCCGCCGGCCAGCTCGGTGTCGGCCACCGTCAGCCGGGAGGTGGTGGGCACCCCGTCGACGGTCAGCCGCAGCCGGACGTCCCAGATGGTGTCGACGATGCCCAGCGGGCGCAGCTGTGCGGTGAGGTCCGTTGCGCTCTCCCACACCACGGTGTCGCCGTCGTGGCGCACCGTCTGGACCGGGAAGGTGAAGGACTGCAGGCTGCGGCGGCGGGCGCTGAACTCCAGCGCGCCGGCGAGCTTGGCGCCCTCGGGGACCACGCCGAGCGGATTGGTGATCCGTCCGGCCAGCGAGACGGTGTTGCCCTCCTGGGCGAACCGGGTGAGCTGGTTGCGCAGGAACAGCTGGTTGACCGGCTTCTCGTGGTAGCCGACGTCCGTCACGTCCAGCACCTGGCGGCCGAACGCGTCGTCGAAGTGCCCGTCGCACCAGTAGATCCGGCCGTCGTGCTGGGCCAGCGGCGAGGAGAGCTTGTCGCGGTTGATGAGGGTGTCGACCGCCGGGATGAGGTTGTCCCAGTCACCCTGCTGGAGCAGGTAGGCGCAGATGGCCTGTATCGGCAGGACCCGCTCGTACGCCTCGGGTGAGAGGTTGGCGAGGTAGTCCTGGGAGAGCGCGGCGAACTCCTGGCGGTACGCGTCGTCCCGGAAGGGCAGGTCCCGCAGGTGCAGCACCAGGTCGTGCTTGAGGAATTTGACGTCCTTGGCGAGCTTCATCTCGGTGAGCCCGCGCTCCACCAGTGCGGCGTCGATCCGCCGGTGGACCTCCAGCCGGTGGATGTAATTCGTCATCTCGTGCCGTCGGTTCGTCACCGACTTCACGGCGGCCTTCTCGAAGACGTTCCAGAAGTAGACCTGATTGGGGATCAGGGTGATGCGCTTCGCCGCGAGATAGGCGTCGGCGATAAACATCAGGTCTTCGTAGAACATCCCCTTGGGGAAGCGGAGGTCATTCTCGATGAGGAAATCGCGCCGGTAGCACTTGTTGGTGGAGAGGGTGTCCCAGACGAAAAGGTCCGGCAATTCCGTAACGGACTCAAGGGTGCGCGTCGTGGAATAGAGCCAGGAGTACCACTCGTCACGCTTCTGGTTCCGGGTGTCCTTGTGGACGCGGACGCAGAGGCCGGAGACGATGTCCGAGCCGGTTTCCTCCGCGGCCTCCAGCAAATTGCGGCAGGCGTTGTGCTCCAGGACGTCATCGCTGTCCAGGAACATGACGTACTGTCCCCGAGTGTGCTGGATGCCGTGGTTACGCGGCTCTCCGCCGGCACCGCTGTTCTCCGGCAGCTGGAAGGCTCTGACCCGCTCGGGGTGGGTGGCGGCGAGCGCTTGCGCGACCTCGAAAGAACTGTCGGTGCTGCAATCGTCGACGATCACCACCTCGACGTCCCGGAGCGTCTGGTCCAGCACGGACTGGACCGCGGTCGGCAACCGGTCGGCGTCGTTGTAGACAATGACGACTACTGAGACGTCAGGCACAGGCACCTCAACCCTCTTTCGCTGCTGTTTCCGGCCAGAATAGCCCCATCTGCACACGGGGTTTACGACCACCCGCACCCGGACCGCTACACGTGGTGACGGGGTACTGCCCGAGCAAGGGCAGGTACCGGCTAGCCAGTATGACGAGGGCTCTGGTCAATCGGTTGCCCAGGCGTGGCGCGATCAGACATTTATCGGATTCGGATCATGCCGGTGACCCCGGGCTCCCGGAGTTGACGGGGTGGGGAAATGGCCGTTCGACGACGGCGGGAAAAGATCGATTACCCGGATTTTGTCCGGACCTATCTGACGGCCCGGATGCCCGGCCCGAGCGCCGGCGAGTGGCACATGACACAGCGGCAGGTGTGACGAAGACGGCGCCGGCCGGCATCGGATCGGCCGGTTCGGGCACCTCCGTGCGCCCCTGGACGTCTTCCCCGTAGAGGACGTGTACTGCGTGGGGTGGGGGAAGATCCTGCCCAAGAACGAGAGACGCGTCTTTGCCAAGCCATTACGCTTGCGTCAAGGCCGCGCAGGGCGGCCATGGAGGAGTGAGATGAGGAGCAGCAACCCGGTCTTCTCGCGACGGGGGTTCAGCCGAGGCACCGGCTACGCGGGCTTCAACGCACCGCCGCAGGCCGGGGGCCCCGCCGCCAACCCGTACGCCGGAGCCAACCCGTACGCCACCGAGGCGCCGCAGCACGCACCGCAGTACACCCCGCAGACCCGCCCCATGACGATGGACGACGTCGTCGTGCGCACGGGCCTGACGCTCGGCACGGTCATCGTCGGCGCCACCGCGGGCTGGCTGTTCCTGACCGGACAGCTCGCCTTCGCCATCGGCGCGGGACTGGCCGCGACGGTGCTCGGCTTCATCCAGTCCTTCAAGCGCAAGCCCGTCCCGGCGCTGATCCTGGGCTACGCCGCGTTGGAGGGCGTCTTCCTCGGCGCGCTCAGCGGCTTCATCAACGACCTGCCGAAGATGAACGGCGCCCCCATGCAGGCGGTGCTGGGCACGATGGCGGTCTTCGTCGCCATGCTGGTCGCCTACAAGACCCGGATCGTCCGGGTCACCGCGCGCTTCACCCGCTTCGTGATGATCGCGGCGCTCGGCTTCGTGCTGCTGTCGCTGGTCAACCTGCTCTTCATGGTGTTCGCCGGGGGTGACGGCCTCGGCTTCCGCAGCGGCGGCCTGGGCATCGTCTTCGGCATCGTGGGCGTCGTCCTCGGCGCGCTCTTCCTCGCCATGGACTTCAAGCAGGTCGAGGACGGCGTCGCCTACGGCGCACCGCGCGAGGAGTCCTGGCTGGCCGCGTTCGGCCTGACCACGACCCTGGTGTGGATCTACTGGGAGATGCTGCGCCTGATCTCGATCCTGCGCGACTGACACCCGGGTGCGACGGACGAGGGGCCCGTGGGCAACTGCCCGCGGGCCCCTCGCGCGTTCCGGGACCGCGGTCCCGGGCCCGGTCAGAACTTGCGGGCTGCGCGCCGCAGATCGTGTTCGTGCACGATCGCCTTGGCGTGACCGTAGGAGAGGTCGTGCGCGCCGCGCAGCCAACTGACCTTTTCGTCGAAGCGGACGAGGGCGGGACCCTCTTCGACGGTGCGCAGCCAATCGGAGATTTCCCGGCCGGTGCAGTGTGGGATGCGGGAGAGCATGTTCCGGTGGGTTTCGTCGGAGAAGGACTGAGACATCGGCGCCTCCGGACGCGGTCGATGCTGGTTCTTCCGTTCTTCAGCTCACCGTGCCTGAGGCTTCCGGCATTGGCAACCACCCCGGAGTTGTGCTTAGGCTCGCGCCGTGCTTGACGTGATGCCTTTGCAGACCACCGTGGACGCGCTCGCCGACCGACTCCGGGCGCTTCCGCAGAGCGCCCTGCGCCGCGGTGCCGCGGCCGAAGGGCTGGCGCTGGCGCGGGAGTTGGCGACCCGCGCGCAGCTGATCGAACGCCCCGGGGCGCCGGCCCGGGAACTCCCGGACGCCGGGATCTTCGCGGTCGGCGACCAACTCGCCGTGGCCGGACACGACCTCGTCGAGGCGCTGCGCGCGTCCGCCGCCGGCGCGGTGGCGGACGGCCCCGGCGGTGCGGAAGCTGACGCGAAAACGGCCCCCGCCACGCATCTGGCGGAGGCCGTGCAGCGCGTTCGGGACACGGCTCAGAGCGAGGCGATGACCCGGTCCGCGAGGATGTAGACGTTCTCGTCGCGGCGCCGGCCCCACGAGAACGTCAGCGCGTACGCCCCGGAGATCCCCGAACCGCCGAGCAGCACCGGGCGGTGGCCGTCGCGCAGCGCCGCGGCCACGCTCTCGGCGGTCTCGCGGTCGCCGGGGGTCAGGCAGAGCGTCGTGCCGTCCGCGAAGACGTAGACGTCCAGGGTGCCCAGCGGGCCGGGGCGGACGTCGGCGAGCGGGGTGCCCTCGTGGGCCAGCTCCGCCAGGCGCGCCACGGTGCGCTCGTGGTCGGCGACGGCCGGCACGGGGGAGAAGTCCGGGTGCGAGGGGTGGCGCCGGCGGGCGGCGGCGAGTTCGGCGGATTCGCTCTCCTCGGCCAGCTCGAACTCCGGCGCGTCCAGGGCCTCCAGCGCCTCGACGGACTCCAGGGCCTCCAGCGACTCCAGTGACTCCAGGGCCTCGACGGGCTCCAGCGCGGGCAGCGGCTCCAGGCCGTCCGGGCCCAGCAGCGACTCCAGCCCGGCCAGGTCCGCCTGGCGCGGCACGAACGGATGCCCGTCGAACCGGTCCAGCTCCAGCCGCTCGGACTGCTCGCGCCGGCCCTCGCGGCCGTCGAACGGACCGTCGTCACCGAGGCCGGGCAGCGGCCCGGACAGCGACGGGGCGTCCGCGTTCAGGGACTCCCTGGCCTCCTGCGCGGCCCAGAAGGCGCGCGCCTCGGCCAGCTCCCGCTCCCGCTCCTCGGCCAGCGCGTCCGCGACGGCGGCGCGTATGTCCGCGAGCGGGGTCTCGCCGGTGGGTACCCCACGGGCGGCCGGGACCGCCGCGGCGGCGACGCTCGCGGCCTCCGCACGGGCGGTGGCGTCCGCGCGGGCGGCGACGAGCTCGGCGTGCAGCGCGGTGATCTGGCGGCGCAGCACACGGGCGGTGCACAGGGCGACGGCGCCCAGCACCACGGCCACTGCTGCGGTCAGCAGCAGGGCGAGGGTGGTGACACTCATGCCGAAACCTCGCTTCGCTCGGCCTCGCACTCGCGAGGCGCGCACCTTTCGGTGGTTCGCTCACTTCCGGGCATACGCACCACACACTGTCGCGGACCGGTCACCGGCGTACTCCCGTTAGCAGATTGTTCTCGGACTTCCTACAACAGCGTGACCGAGGTCGGCGAGAGATCGCAGGGTGGTATGTCCTTGAATGGGGGGTCGGCGAGGGCTGTCGCGGTGCCTCACCCCCCGGCTGAGCTGCAAGAACGCTGCTTCATCGGGATGTTGGTCACAATCCTGGGGGCGATTGGGTCGCGATCTTGTCACCGAGTGGCCTGGGTCACTCGCCGTCACGGAAGGTGCCCGGAGGAGCGCGAAGGGTGCGCGGGGAGCGGGAGTTGGTCCGTTTCCCCGCGCACCCTTCGGTGCGCGCGCAGGCGTCGGGGCGGAGGGCGTCGGCCCGGCCCCGCCCGGCTCAGCTCAGCCGCTCGATGACCATCGCCATGCCCTGGCCGCCGCCGACGCACATGGTCTCCAGGCCGAACTGCTTGTCGTGCCACTGGAGGGAGTTGATCAGGGTGGTGGTGATCCGGGCGCCGGTCATGCCGAAGGGGTGGCCGACGGCGATCGCGCCACCGTTGACGTTGAGGCGGTCCAGGTCGATGCCCAGGTCGCGGTAGGAGGGGATGACCTGCGCCGCGAACGCCTCGTTGATCTCCACCAGGTCGATGTCGGAGATCGAGAGGCCGGCCCGCCCGAGGGCCTGCTTGCTGGCCTCCACCGGGCCGTACCCCATGATCTCGGGGGAGAGGCCGGAGACGCCGGTGGACACGATCCGCGCCAGCGGGGTCAGGCCCAGCTCGCGGGCCTTGGTGTCCGACATGATCACGAGGGCGGCGGCGCCGTCGTTCAGCGGGCAGCAGTTGCCGGCGGTCACCAGGCCGTCGGGGCGGAAGACCGGCTTCAGGCCCTGCACGCCCTCCAGCGTGACGCCGGCCCGCGGGCCGTCGTCCTTGGCGACGACGGTGCCGTCGGGCAGCGTCACCGGGGTGATCTCGCGCTCCCAGAAGCCGTTCTTGATCGCCTGCTCGGCGAGGTTCTGGGACCGCACCCCGAACTCGTCCATGTCCTGGCGGGTGACGCCCTTGAGGCGGGCGAGGTTCTCCGCGGTCTGGCCCATCGCGATGTACGCGTCCGGGACCAGCCCGTCCGCGCGCGGGTCGTGCCAGTCGGCGCCCTCCTGCTCGGCGCGCGCCGCGGTGCGCGCCTCGGCCTGGGCGAACAGCGGGTTGTGGGTGTCCGGTAGGCCGTCGGAGCTGCCCTTGACGCTGCGCGAGACCATCTCGACGCCCGCCGAGATGAACACGTCGCCCTCGCCGGCCTTGATGGCGTGCAGCGCCATGCGGGTCGTCTGGAGCGAGGAGGAGCAGTACCGGGTGACGGTGCAGCCCGGCAGGTGGTCCATCCCCATCTGGACGGCCACGATGCGGCCGAGGTTGTGGCCCTGCTCGCCGCCGGGCAGGCCGCAGCCCAGCATCAGGTCGTCGATGTCGGTCGGGTCCAGCCCGGGCACCTTGGCGAGGGCGGCCTGCACGATCGTCGCGGTGAGGTCGTCCGGGCGCAGGTCCTTGAGCGAGCCCTTGAAGGCGCGGCCGATCGGAGAGCGGGCGGCTGAGACGATCACGGCTTCGGGCATCACGGCTCCAAGAGGTGAGTGGGTGCGGCGTCCGGTGCCCCGGCGCGGTGGCGACCGGGCGGTGGGCGGCGAACAGGGCGGACCGTCTGGGAAGTTACCTGCACGTAGTGCGAGAGGTCACGGGGTGCGTGCTGTGATGCGGGCCTCTTTTCTAAGCGAGCGCTTATGGGGAACGGCGGGGGCGGAGCGGCTATTCCCGTTCCGCCGCCCCCGCACCGCCTCGCGCGGGGGCGGCTAGCCGGTGACCGACGGCCGGTCCGCCGGGTTCTCCTCCGCGGCCGGCAGCTGCCGGCGCCGCCGGTGCTTGAGCAGGGCCCAGGGGGCGCGGGAGGCGGTGACCTCCGTGCCGCCCTCGGAGGCGGCCCGGGCCGCGGCCTGCTCGACGGGCAGGAGGCCCTCGCGCCGGGCCGGTTCGGGCCGCTCCTCCTCGGGCCACAGCCCGAGCGCCGCGCACACCGTCGGGAAGAGGGCCATCGCGGCGGTGGCGTACCCCTCGGCGGAGGGGTGGTAGTTGTCCGGGCCGAACAGCTCCCGCGGGCGGGCCTCGAACTCCGGGCCGAGCAGCGCGCCGAGCGAGACCGTCCGGCCGCCGTTCTCGACGACGCCGATGGTCTGGGCGGCGGCCAACTGCCGGGAGAGCCGGCGGGCCACCCACCGCAGCGGCTGGTAGACCGGCTCGATGGTGCCCAGGTCGGGGCAGGTGCCGACGATCACCTCGCAGTCCGCGGTGCGCAGCACCCGCACCGCCTCGGACAGGTGCCGCACCGACTCCGCGGGCGGCAGCCGGCGGGTCACGTCGTTGGCGCCGATCATGATGACGCAGAGGTCGGGGGGCTCCGTGCCGTCCGCGAGGAGCAGCTCCACCTGGCGGGGCAGGTCGTCGGAGCGGGCGCCGGGCAGCGCCACGTTGTGGAGGTCGACCGGGAGCTCGGCGAGCGCGGCCAGGCCGGAGGCGAGCAGCGCCCCGGGCGTCTGGGAGGGACGGTGGACGCCCTGGCCGGCCGCGGTGGAGTCGCCGAGGAAGCCCAGCCGCAGCGGCGGCCGGTCGGTGCGGTGGCCGAAGGCGGCGCCGTAGCGGCCGTCGGCGCACGGCGGGACGTCGCTGGAGCCGCCCACCGTGCGGCGGGCCAGCCGGACCTCGGTCAGCAGCAGCCCGACGCCGGCCACGCCCAGCAGCCCGACCCCGCCGCCGCCGAACGCGGCCGCGGTCGCGATCCGCCGAGCCACCCTCGCCCTGGACCCCGTCCTCACCGTCGTCACCATCGACCGGCACCTCCCCGTGCAGCGCGGGCGCGCCGCGGCCAGCCGGCCGGACGCGCTCGTGAACCCCGAGAACTCCTTCACCGGGTAAATGCCCGTTCCGGGCGGTGGCGCAACGCACCGGACCCCGGGGGAGCCCGGTGATCGAACTCGTGCGCCCATGGTCCACCTGGGCAATAGGCTGGCTGTACGGGCGCAGGAGAGCGTGCCCCCGACCGCGGAGACCACCGTGCAGTTTTACGATTCGATGATTGAGCTCGTCGGCAACACCCCGCTCGTGCGACTCAACAACGTCACTCAAGGGATCCAGGCAACCGTCCTGGTGAAGGTCGAGTACTTCAACCCCGGAGGGTCGGTCAAGGACCGCATCGCGGTGCGGATGATCGAGGCCGCCGAGGAGTCGGGCGAGTTGCAGCCGGGCGGCACCATCGTCGAGCCGACCTCCGGCAACACCGGGGTGGGCCTGGCGATCGTGGCCCAGCAGAAGGGCTACAAGTGCATCTTCGTCTGCCCCGACAAGGTGTCGACGGACAAGATCAACGTGTTGCGGGCCTACGGCGCCGAGGTGGTGGTCTGCCCGACGGCGGTGGACCCCGAGCACCCCGACTCGTACTACAACGTCTCCGACCGCCTGGTGCGCGAGACGCCGGGCGCCTGGAAGCCCGACCAGTACAGCAACCCCAACAACCCGCGCTCGCACTACGAGACCACCGGTCCCGAGCTGTGGGAGCAGACCGACGGGCGGATCACCCACTTCGTGGCCGGCGTCGGCACCGGTGGCACGATCAGCGGCACCGGCCGGTACCTCAAGGACGCCAGTGACGGCCGGGTCCAGGTCATCGGCGCGGACCCGGAGGGCTCCGTCTACAGCGGCGGTTCCGGCCGGCCGTACCTGATCGAGGGCGTCGGCGAGGACTTCTGGCCGACCGCCTACGACCGCACGGTCGCCGACGAGATCGTGGCGGTCTCCGACAAGGACGCCTTCCAGATGACCCGGCGGCTGGCCAAGGAGGAGGGCCTGCTGGTCGGCGGCTCCTGCGGGATGGCCGTGGTGGCCGGTCTGCGGGTCGCCGAGCGGCTCGGGCCGGACGACGTGGTGGTCGTCCTGCTCCCGGACAGTGGCCGCGGCTACCTCTCCAAGATCTTCAACGACGAGTGGATGGCCGACTACGGCTTCCTGGAGGAGGGCGGCACCGCGGCCCGGGTCGGCGAGGTCCTCCAGCACAAGGAGGGCGAGCTGCCGTCCCTGGTGCACATGCACCCGGAGGAGACCGTCGGCGAGGCCATCGAGGTGCTCCGCGAGTACGGCGTCTCGCAGATGCCGATCGTCAAGCCGGGCGCCGGGCACCCCGACGTGATGGCCGCCGAGGTCGTCGGCTCGGTCGTCGAACGGGAGCTGCTGGACGCGCTGTTCACGCAGCGCGCCTCGCTCTCCGACCCGCTGGAGAAGCACATGTGCCCGCCGCTGCCGCAGGTCGGCTCGGGCGAGCCGGTCTCCGACCTGATGGCGGTGCTGGAGAACGCCGACGCGGCGATCGTCCTCGTCGAGGGCAAGCCCAAGGGCGTGGTGAGCCGGCAGGACCTGCTGGCGTTCCTGGCCCGCGGCGTCGCCAAGTAGCCGCCGGACGCCGCGCCGTGCCCGGCGCGGCGTCAAGTGTCCGTCAGGAAAAGGCCCGTCGCCGCAAGGTGTACGTATGCGTCACGTGCACGCAGCACGCGCTTAACACTTCTCCGGCACATTGTTGTGCAGGCGATGCGGACCTCCGGAGCGGCTCCCGGACCTCCACGATCGCCAGGATGCGACGACCGGCCCTGACCCGGTTCGCGTCTCGCGCGGGGACCGCCGTCGTCCCGCCCCCGGCTCCGGCCGGGGTGCGGCGGTCCCCGCACTCACTCCCGCCCCGTGCTTCAGCCGCGGTCCGCTTCCGTCCGCCGCGCGGCCGGTGACCGCTGCGCCAGGCCGTGCGCGGCGTTGACGCCGAGGATGCCGACCCAGCACACCGTCAGGCCGACCAGCCCGGCGTTGGCCACCGCGATCGCGGACAGCGGGATGGCCAGCACCAGGGAGACCACGACGATCGCGAAGCGCTGCCAGAACTCGGTGCCGGCCGCCGGTGCCCGCGGCGGCTGCGCCCCGCGGGCCACCTGCATCTGCTGCTCGGCCAGGTGCCGGCGCACCCGCCGGTCGACGTCCTCGTCGAGCTTCGTCAGGAAGGACTCCACCAGTTCGGACTCGTACTCCGGCCCCAGCTCCTTGCGGGTCTGGAGGGTCGCGTCGAGGTCCTTCTTCAGCTCCGGGTCGTGTCTCGCCATGCCCCCGAGGCTACGGCCGGACGGCGGGCGGCGCGGTAGGGCTAGCCCCCCGATTCGAGCGGAGCCTGCTGCCCCTCCGCGAGCCGCGGGTCCGCCAGCCGCGCGGTGTCGTGGCGGGCGGCGAACCAGTAGAGGACGGCCGGCACCGCCAGGCCGACCAGCCAGGAGACGTCCGCGCCGCCGAGCGGGGCGACCAGCGGGCCGGTGTAGAACGCCGTTGCCAGGAAGGGGAGTTGGGCGAGCACGCCGACGACGTAGACGGTCAGCGCGCGGACGTTCCAGGCGCCGTACCGGCCGGCCGGGTCGCTGAGCGCCGGGACGTCGTAGCGCTCCTTGGAGATCAGGTAGTAGTCGACGAGGTTGATCGCCGACCAGGGCGTGAAGAACGTCAGCAGGAAGAGCAGGAAGTCCTTGAACGAGGTGAGGAAGGAGTCCTTGCCCAACAGGGCCACGGCGGTGCCGGCCACCATGATGCCGGCGAGGTACGCGGAGCGGCCGCGCGCCGAGAGGCTCCGCTGCCCGCGGAAGCCGCTGACGCTGGTGACCAGCGACATGAAGCCGCCGTAGGTGTTGAGGATGTTGATGGTGAGCTTGCCGAAGGCGATGACGAAGTAGAGGAGCGAGGCGATCAGCCCGGTGCCGCCCAGCCCGACGAGGTAGCCGACCTCGTGGCCGACGAACGCGCCCGGGGCCGCGGCGGCCGCCAGCGCCCCGAACGTCATCGACCACTGCGCGCCCAGCACCGAACCGCCCAGCGTCCACCAGAAGGTCGCCCGGGGCGAGGTGTGGCGCGGCAGGTAGCGGGAGTAGTCCGCCACGTACGGGCCGAACGCCAGCTGCCAGGACGCCGAGAGCGAGACCGCGAGCAGGAAGACCGGCAGCGCGAAGCCGCGGTCGTGCAGCAGGGTGCCGAGGTCGGCGCGCTCCAGCAGGCGGACGCCCAGGTAGACGAAGGCCAGCGCGCAGACCAGGCCGGCGACCTTGCCGAGCAGGTGGATCAGGCGGTAGCCGACGGCCGCGGCGAGTGCGGTGACGGCGGCGAAGAGCACGATCCCGGTCGTCTGGCCGAGGTGCGTCAGCTCGCCCACCGCCTGCCCGGCGAGCACGCTGCCGCTGGCGAAGAAGCCGATGTACATCACGATGACCAGCGCCAGCGGCACCACCGCCCCGCGCACCCCGAACTGCGCCCGGGAGGTGATCATCTGCGGCAGGCCGAGCCGCGGGCCCTGTGCGGAGTGCAGCGCCATTACCGCGCCGCCCGCGAGGTTGCCCAGCAGCAGGCCGATCAGCGCCCAGAACGCGGCGGCGCCGAAGACCACCGCCAGGGCGCCGGTGACGACGGCGGTGACCTGGAGGTTGGCGCCGAGCCAGAGGGTGAACTGGCTGACCGCGCTGCCGTGCCGTTCGTCGTCCGGGACGACGTCGATCGAGCGCCGTTCGATCACGCCTGCCATGGGTGCCGCCTCTTCGCCGCGCTGCATGTATGGATCCATGCAGGATCAGGGTCGATGAATGGGAGGTCAATAGGTCGGCGGCGATTCGCCCGCTCGCGGGGTCCCGGCGCACGGAGCAGACTGGTGCCCGCCGCTCCGGTACGGTCTGGGCACGCAGGCCGGACGTCGGCGGACGGGGAAACGGCGGATCTCATGAAGCAGTCCACCCACAGCGCGGAGCACGCCACGACCGGCGGGGACCCGGCGCCCGGCCCGGACGGGGCCGCGTCGGACGCCGACCGACGGCCACCGGAACGGGACGACCTGGCCGACCGGCTGGAGGCGCACCGCACCGAACTGACCGGCTACTGCTACCGGATGCTCGGCTCCGCGTTCGAGGCCGAGGACGCCGTCCAGGAGACGATGGTCCGGGCCTGGCGCGGCCACCACCGCTTCGAGGGGCGGGCCTCGCTGCGCTCCTGGCTCTACCGCATCGCCACCAACGTCTGCCTGGACCTGCTCAAGGGCAGCAGCCGCCGGGCCCGCCCGATGGACCTCGCCTCCCCGGCGAGCCTCGACACCCCGATCGGGACCGGCCTGCCGGAGACCACCTGGATCGGGCCGGTCCCCGACGAGCGGGTGCTGGCCCGGGCCGGCGACCCGGCGGACACCGCCCTCGCCCGCGAATCGGTCCGGCTGGCGTTCGTCTCCGCGCTCCAGCGGCTGGCCCCGCGGCAGCGGGCGGTGCTGATCCTGCGCGAGGTGCTCAGCTGGTCGGCGAGCGAGGTCGCGGAGCTGCTGGACAGTTCGGTCGCCTCCGTCAACAGCGCCCTCCAGCGCGCCCGGGCGACCCTGGCCGCCACCGGCGACGACCCGGCCGCGCCCCCGGCCCGACCGCTGGACGCCGCCCAACGGGACCTCCTCAAGCGCTACGTCGACGCCTTCGAACGCTTCGACATGGCGGCCCTGACCGCCGTGCTGCACGAGGACTGCACCCTGTCGATGCCCCCGTACGCGCTGTGGCTGCGCGGCCGCGCCGACGTCGTCGGGTGGATGCTGGGGCCGGGCTGCGGCTGCCGCGGCTCCCACCTGGTGCCGCTGTCCGCGAACGGGACGCCGGCCTTCGCGCAGTACCGCGCGGACGGCACCCCCTGGGCCCTCCAGGTCGTCGAACTCGCCGACGGCCACGTCACCGCGCTGCACGCCTTCCTCGACGCCGAGCGGCTCTTCTCGCTGTTCGGGGTGCCGTTGCGGTACCCGGGGTAGTCCGGGCGGTGCGCGCACGGGTGGGAGCCGGGAGCCGGGGAGTCGAGGCCGGCCGGGGCACGGCGTGGGCGGCGGCCGGGTGCCGCCCGGACGGCCGGATTCCGCCGCCGCGCTCGGCCCGGCCGCGGACCCGGGACCGACACGGCCGAGGAATTCCGTACAGTCGGTGCACCGACGTCAAGGCCCCGGACTGACCGGGCCGGGAAGAAGAGGCGATGAGCGGGGACGGGGAGAACGGCGTCCGCACCAACGGGACGCAGCCGCGCGGGACGGGCGCGACGGGGAGCACGGCAGCGGGCGGTGCCACCGGCACCGGCGCCCGCCTCCAGCGGCTCTTCGAAGGGCACCGGCTGACGCCCACCCAGCGGCGGATCGCCCACTGCATGGTGCGGCGGGCCGCCGACGCGCCGTTCCTCTCCAGCGTCGAACTGGCCGAGCTGGCCGGCGTCAGCCAGCCGTCCGTCACCCGCTTCGCCGTCGCGCTCGGCTTCGACGGCTACCCGGCGCTCCGCCGCCACCTGCGGGACGTCGCCCCCGCCGAGCAGCCCGGCGCCTGCGGGGTGGACAACGAGTACCAGCAGGCCGTCCAGGCGGAGATCGACAACCTCCGCCACCTCGCCGAGGCGCTCGCCGACCCCGGCCCGGTGACCGAGGCCGGTCGCCTCCTCGCGGCCTCCCGGCCGCTCCCGGTCCTCGGGCTGCGCGCCGCCACCGCCCAGGCCGCCGGGTTCGTCTACTTCGCGCGCAAGGTGCACCCCGACGTGCGGCTGCTGGACGAGGGCGGCACCCTGCTCACCGACCGCATCGACGCCGCGGTGCACGCCGGCGCCACCGCCCTGCTCTGCTTCGCCCTGCCCCGGCACCCCCGCGAGGTCGTCGAGGCGCTGGCCTACGCCCGCAGCGCCGGGCTCGCCGTCGTCACCGTCGCCGACAGCGCCTTCGCCCCCGTCGCCCACCACACCGACCTGCTGCTGCCGGCGCCGGTCGGCACCGGCCTGGCCTTCGACACCGCCTGCGCCCCGATGCTCCTGGGGCGCGTCCTGCTGGAGGCGATGTGCGACGACCTCCCGGACGCGCAGGCCCGCCTGGAGGAGTTCGACGCCAAGGCGGCGGAGCGCCAGCTGTTCGTGGAGTGAGCGGCCGCGGCCCGGCCACCGCTCAGCCCAGCGCCAGCTTCCGCAGGCCGTCCGCGTGCTCGGCGCCGCTCTCCGCGGTGAGTTCCTCCAGCGTCTGCGGGGTGCGGACGGTCGCGAAGGCGTGGGTGCCGTCGGGGGCCGGCGCGTAGCCGTAGACGCCGGGGCGGGGCAGCGAGTTGTAGGCGAAGTGGGTGGAGAAGTAGTACGCGCCGGTGTCCAGGAGGGCGACGTGGTCGCCGGCCTCCAGACGGGGCAGCGGCCGGTTCTCGGCGACCAGGTCGCCGGCGAAGCAGCACGGTCCGGCGATGTCCTGCGGCACCGGCGCCCCGGTCTTCGGCCGCCCCGCCGCGTCGTACGCCGCCACCCGGATCGGCCAGGACGCGGGCGCGAAGACCGTGCGGGTGGCGACCTGCGCCCCGGCGTGGGTCAGCGCGATCGACCGGCCGCCGGCCCACTTGGCGTACTCGACGCGGGCCAGCACCATGCCGTGCTTGGCCAGCAGCGACCGCCCGAATTCGGTGACCAGGCCGTAGCGCCCGGAGAACAGGCCGGGGACGGCCGAGCGGAGCAGCGCGGCGTACTCCCGGTAGGTCGGGGTGACGGCGTCCGAGGAGAAGTTGACGGGCAGGCCCCCGCCGATGTCGAGGGTGGTGATCCGGGGGGAGCCGGCCTGCTCGTTGATCTCCTCGGCGAGGTCGTAGAGCGCCCGGACGCCCTCCGCCATCCGCTCCAGCGGCATGCCCTGGGAACCGACGTGGGCGTGCAGCCGGGTCAGCCACGGGCGATCCAGGCAGGCCCGGACCACCCAGTCGCGGGCGCCCGGATCGCGCAGTGGGACGCCGAACTTGGAGGTGTCGGTGGCGGTGCTCATCGCGCCGATGGCGCCGCCGCCGATCTGCGGGTTGACCCGGAGCCCTATCGGCGCGGCGGACGGAGCCGAGGCCATCATCCGGTCGATGCGGGAGAGTTCCTCGTGGTTGTCGACGTTGACCGCGATGCCGAGGGCCAGCGCCTCACGGAGTTCGGGGAGGGTCTTGGCGGGGGAGTCCAGGACGGTGTGCCGGGCCGGGACGCCGGCGGCCCGGGCCAGCGCCAGCTCGCCGGGGCTGGCCACCTCGCAGCCGATCCCTTCCTGGGCCAGCAGCCGCAGTACGGGCACCAGCGAGGCGGCCTTCACCGCGAAGGCGTGCAGCACCTGGGTGCCGGGGGCGGTGAACTCCGCGAACGCGGAACGGAGTTCGGCCGCCGAGCGGCGGATGCCCGCGACGTCGAGCAGCCCGGCCACGGGCTGACCGGGGCCGATCAGGCCCTGGGTGATGGCTGCCTGAACGGCACGGTCTCGGTCCGTGAAGGTCATGACGCAACTTCATCATCCGACGGGTGCCCGGCGCCACGATCGGAGGGGGAGGTCGGAGCCCTTCCGGTGGCCATGTTGTGGTGATCTTGTGTGCCGTCGGTGGGCTGCCGGGCGTGACGTTACGCAGTGCGTCGCCGTGCGCTGTGCGTTCGCCGCTCGTCCGCTGCTCGCGCGTCGTGCGCACCGGTCTTCGACGCCGGCCGCGGGGCCCGCAACGGCCCGCCCCCGCCGCGCCCGCGGTGGGGTCCCGGAGGCGCGGCGGGGGTGGGGCCGCGGAGGGCGGCGGGCCCGGGCTCAGGCCGCGGGCGCGCCGCCCAGCTGGGCCTTGGACTGACGGGCGGTCAGTCGGGAGCCGGACTCGCGGCGGGCGGCCCGGCGCAGCAGCGGCACCGCCAACAGGAAGCCCAGGACGGCCCAGGCGGCCAGGACCGCGGCGACGGTGGGCAGCTGCCAGGAGCCGGCGGGCTCGGCGGCGCGGGCGGCGTCCGGCAGCAGGGACGCGCGCAGGCCCTGCGCCATCCACCGCAGCGGGAAGACCGAGGCGATGTTCTGCACCACGGTCGGCAGCGTGGTGAGCGGGAACATCGCACCCGACGTGACCAGCAGGGCCATCGCGGGCAGCATGATCAACGCCAGTGCCTCCCGCGGATTGGGCAGCACCGCCCCGATCGCGGCGCCCAACGGGACGACGGCGAGCAGGCCGAGGCCGGTGACCCACAACAGCGTCAGCCAACCGCCCGGGCCGTGCGGCAGCGGCCCGTCGACCAGCGCCGCGGCGGCGCCCAGCAGGACCACCAGGGTGGCCAGCGCCATGCCCACGACCAGCAACGCCTTGGCGACGAGGTAGGCCGGTATGCCGCCGGGGGTGGCCCGCAACCGCAGCAGGGTGCCCTCCTCGCGCTCGGTCACCAGCATCTGCGGGAGGTTGATCACGCCGATCTGGAACAGCAGGTACGCGGCGAACCCGGAGAGGGTCAACTGCGCCATCGGGATCCGGGTGCCGGGCACGTCGTCGCTGATGAAGGTGGCGAGCACCAGGGCCACCACGACGTTGCTCAGATAGCCGCTCATCTCCTTGCGGTCGCGCAGGAGGTGGCGCAGCTCGATGCCGCCGCGCCGCACCCCCGCCCGCAGGGCGCGCAGCCGCCGGAGTCGGGCTTCGCCCCGCCCGGCCGCCCCGTCGCCGGTCCCCGCGCCGTGGCTGCTCCCCACGCCGTCCCCGCTCCCCGCGCCGCGGGCCGGCGCCGTCGGGCCGGTGTCCGTCGTCGCCGTCATGTCCGTCCCCCTCATGTCCGTTCCCCTCATGCCGCTGCCTCCCCCGTGTCGGCGCCGGCCGGGAAGCCGGTGCGGTGTGCGCCGTCGTCGGTGCCATCGGTGCCATCGGTGTCGGCGGTGTCCGTGGCCTGCCGGTGCACCATGTGCAGGTAGGTGTCCTCCAGCGTCGGGCGGCGCACCTCCAGGTCCGCGATCGGACCGGCCGTCTCCTGGTGCAGCTCCCACACCAGGCCGGACGGGTCCGAGGTGCGCTCGTGGCGCGGCCGGCCGTCGGGCGCCGTCCAGCGGACCTCGGCCTGTGCGGCGGCCCGCCGGCCCAGCTCCGTCGGTGTGCCGCAGGCCCGGATCCGGCCGTCGACCAGCATGGCTATGCGGTCGGCCAACCGCTCGGCCTCGGCCAGGTCGTGGGTGGTCAGCAGGATCGTGACGCCCTCGGTGCGGGCCAGGCGCTCGATCAGGTCGTGGAAGTCCCGGCGCGCCTCGGGGTCGAAGCCGGTGGTCGGCTCGTCCAGGAAGAGCAACTCGGGCCGGCCGATGATGCCGAGCGCGACATCGACGCGGCGGCGCTGCCCGCCGGAGAGCCGGTCGACGCGCTGCCGCGCCTGGTGGGTGAGGCCGACCAGGTCGAGCAGCTCGGCAGGGTCGCGCGGATCCGGGTAGTACGTCGCGAAGTGCGTCAGCAACTCGGCGACCTGCCAGCGGCGGTGGTCGCGCCAGGACTGCAGGACCAGCCCGATCCGGCCGCGCCAGGCGTCGTCGGCGCGGGCCGGGTCGGTCCCGAGGACGCGCACCTCGCCGGCGGACCGCTGCCGGAACCCCTCCAGGATCTCGACCGTGGTGGTCTTCCCGGCGCCGTTGGGCCCGAGCAGGGCGAAGATCTCGCCGCGTCGGATCTCCAGGTCGACGCCCCGGAGCACGTCGGTGCTGCCGTAACGCATCCGCAGGTCGTGGGCCTCGACGACCGGTGCGGCGCCGGCCGCCGCGGTGGGTGCGGTGGTGGGTGCGGTGGTGGGTGCGGGTGTGGTGGTCATCGTGGTGGCCTCCGGGCGTGCGGTCGTGGTCATCGGCCCGCCTCCGCGTGCTGGTGGGGCGCCGGTCGGACCGGAGCGGAGCCCGCGCCCTCGACGATGGCGCGGAGCGCGGCGACGTGTCCCTCGAAGGCGGTGCGGCCCCGGGCCGTCAGGCGCACCTTGGTGCGGCGCTTGCGGCCGCCGCCCTCCTTCTGGATCTCCAGGTATCCCGCTTCCTCCAGCGTGTGCAGCTGTTTGGAGAGCGCGGAGTCGCTGAGCGAGAGGCTGTCGCGGATGAACGGGAAGTCGGCCCATTCCGTGGCGGCCAGCAGGGCCACCACGGACAGCCGGGTGGACGGATGGATCAGTTCGTCGAAGCCCGAGGGCGTGCTCAACGGTCTGCCTCCTCCTCATGGACGGTGGTCGGGGAGCGGTCGCCGAGCGCGCGGCTCCGCAGCGGGCTGATCGCCCAGCGGTTGGCGGGGCCGACGAAGAGCAGGAAGGCGCCGGCGGAGACGGTGGCCTGGATCAGGCTGCCGTAGGGCAGTGCCAGCTGTTCGGTCAGGAAGCCGGTGAGGAGGATCGTGCCGCCGCTGACGGCCGCGCCCGCGAGGAAGGTGGCGAAGCTGCGCCAGGTGTACCGCGAGCGGTGCAGCCGCACGCGGGTCCGGCGGCTGTAGACGACCGCCAGGACGACCAGCGCGCCGACGTAGAGGGCGAGCATCAAGAAGGAGCCCCAGGGTGGGAGCTTGAGCCCGTAACCGGCGAGGAAGAGCCACATCAGCGCGGCGGTCACGTACGTCGACCGCCGGTCGCCGTGTGCGCAGCGCTCCACCTCGTCGTACACCCGCTCCTGCGGGACCCGGATGCGCTGGAGGTCCTTCCAGGCCTGCTCGGCATCGACTGGTGGCGTCATGTCCTTCGCCTCCCCGTAGACGTGTCGGACGGTCCGTGTCGCACGGACGGTGCGGGGGCCGCCGGTGGCGCCCCCGTCCAACTTTCCCACTAGGAAAGCTAACACTTGACTTTCCCGCTGGGCAAGTCGAAATGGCGGGATGGGGAAAGCTCTCGCCGCGCCCTGTTGACTAGCGGTATTCAGTGGCTCCAGACTGTGAATAGGTCAATCCATTCACAGTCAGGGAGGCACGGCCCATGTCGGGACCGCGACCCGTGCGGGCACCGCGCGG
This sequence comes from Streptomyces lunalinharesii, assembly GCF_039532155.1. Taxonomy (NCBI): domain Bacteria; kingdom Bacillati; phylum Actinomycetota; class Actinomycetes; order Kitasatosporales; family Streptomycetaceae; genus Streptomyces; species Streptomyces lunalinharesii. The sequence goes on along the minus strand of NZ_BAAARK010000035.1, from coordinate 21,064 downwards.
TACGGAGCTGAGCGCACGGGGATGGCAGCAGGAAGCCGCGCTGCGCATGCTGCAGAACAACCTCGACCCGGAGGTGGCCGAACACCCGGACCAGCTCGTGGTCTACGGCGGCACCGGCAAGGCCGCCCGCGACTGGCGCTCCTTCGACGCCATGGTGCGCACCCTGACCACGCTCAAGCAGGACGAGACGATGCTCGTCCAGTCCGGCAAGCCGGTCGGCGTGATGCAGACGCACGAGTGGGCGCCGCGGGTGCTGATCGCCAACTCCAACCTCGTCGGCGACTGGGCCAACTGGGAGGAGTTCCGCCGCCTGGAGGCCCTCGGCCTCACCATGTACGGCCAGATGACGGCCGGTTCGTGGATCTACATCGGCACCCAGGGCATCCTCCAGGGCACCTACGAGACCTTCGCCGCGGTCGCGGCGAAGAAGTTCGGCGGGACGCTGGCCGGCACCATCACCCTCACCGCCGGCCTCGGCGGCATGGGCGGCGCCCAGCCGCTCGCCGTCACCATGAACGACGGCGTCGCGATCTGCATCGACTGCGACCCGCGCGCCATCGAGCGCCGCATCGAGCACCGCTACCTGGACGTGAAGGCGGACAGCCTCCAGCACGCCCTCCAGCTCGCCGTCGAGGCCCGCGACCAGCGCAAGCCGCTCTCCATCGGCCTGCTCGGCAACGCCGCGGAACTCCTCCCGCAGATGCTCGCCGAGGGCGCCCCGATCGACATCGTCACCGACCAGACCAGCGCCCACGACCCGCTCGCCTACCTGCCCGTCGGCGTCGACTTCGCCGACATGGCGGCCTACGCGGCCGAGAAGCCCGCCGACTTCACCCAGCGCGCCCGCGAGTCGATGGCCCGGCACGTCGAGGCCATGGTCGGCTTCATGGACGCCGGCGCCGAGGTCTTCGACTACGGCAACTCCATCCGCGGCGAGGCCCAGCTCGCCGGATACCAGCGGGCGTTCGCCTTCCCCGGCTTCGTCCCCGCCTACATCCGGCCGCTCTTCGCCGAGGGCAAGGGCCCGTTCCGCTGGGCGGCGCTCTCCGGCGACCCGGCCGACATCGCCGCCACCGACCGCGCCATCCTCGACCTCTTCCCCGAGAACGAGTCGCTGGCCCGCTGGATCAAGCTGGCGGGGGAGCGGGTCCACTTCCAGGGCCTGCCCGCCCGGATCTGCTGGCTCGGCTACGGCGAGCGCGACAAGGCCGGCGAGCGGTTCAACGAGATGGTCGCCGACGGCACCCTGAAGGCCCCGCTGGCCATCGGCCGCGACCACCTCGACTGCGGTTCCGTCGCCTCCCCGTACCGCGAGACCGAGGCCATGAAGGACGGCTCGGACGCGATCGCCGACTGGCCGCTGCTCAACGCCATGGTCAACGTCGCCTCCGGCGCCTCCTGGGTCTCCCTGCACCACGGCGGCGGCGTCGGTATGGGCCGCTCGATCCACGCCGGACAGGTCACGGTCGCCGACGGCACCCCGCTGGCCGGCGAGAAGATCCGCCGGGTGCTCACCAACGACCCGGGCATGGGCGTCATCCGCCACGTCGACGCCGGCTACGAGCGCGCCGACGAGGTGGCCGCCGAGCGGGGCGTCCGCATCCCGATGCGCGAGGGCGAGGGCGCGTGAGCCCGTCGTTCCACGAGATGTGGGAGGAGTTGCGGCCGCTCGGGCGCGACTCCTCCTCCGGGGGCTACCGCCGCTTCGCCTGGACCGGCGCGGACACCGACTGCCGCGCGTGGTTCCGGGCCCAGGCCGAGACCCGCGGACTCGCCTACGAACTCGACCGCAACGGCAACCAGTGGGCCTGGCTCGGCGCCACCACCTACCGCGACGTGGCCCCCGGCGAGGCCGTCGTCACCGGCTCGCACCTGGACTCCGTCCCGGACGGCGGCGCCTTCGACGGCCCGCTGGGCGTGGTGTCCTCCTTCGCCGCCCTCGACGAACTCCGCCGGCGGGGAACGGAGTTCGGCAGGCCGCTGGCGATCGTCAACTTCGGCGACGAGGAGGGCGCCCGCTTCGGGCTGGCCTGCGTCGGCTCCCGACTGTCCGCCGGCGTCCTGACCACCGAGGCCGCGCACCGGCTGCGGGACGGCGACGGCGTCACCCTGCCGCAGGCCATGGAGCGCGCCGGCCACGACCCCGAGGCGATCGGCCCCGACCCGGAGCGGCTCGCCGCCATCGGGGCGTTCGTCGAACTCCACGTCGAGCAGGGCCGCGCCCTCGACCTGTCCGGCGACCCGGTCGGCATCGCCTCCGCCATCTGGCCGCACGGCCGCTGGCGGTTCGACTTCCGCGGCGAGGCCAACCACGCCGGCACCACCCGCCTCCAGGACCGCCGCGACCCGATGCTCTCCTACGCCGCGACCGTGCTCGCCGCCCGCGAGCAGGCCCGGCTGACCGGCGCCCTGGCCACCTTCGGGAAGATCAGCGTCGAGCCGAACGGCGTCAACGCCATCCCCTCGCTGGTCCGCGGCTGGCTGGACGCCCGCGCCGCCGGCCAGGACACCCTGGACGCCGTGATCACCGGCATCGAGCGGGCCGCCGCCGACCGGGCCGCCCACGACGGCGTCGACCTCGACGTCGTCCGCGAGTCCTTCACCCCCGTCGTGGAGTTCCAGCACGCCCTGCGGGACGAACTGGGCACCCTCCTCGGCAAACAGGGCGAACGGCCGGTACCGGTCCTGGGCACCGGCGCCGGACACGACGCGGGTATTTTGTCCGCAACCGTCCCGACGGCCATGTTGTTCGTCCGCAATCCGACCGGCGTCTCGCACTCGCCGGCCGAGGCGGCCACCGAGGACGACTGCGTCGCCGGGGTCACCGCACTCGCCGACGTACTGGAGGGGCTGGCGTGCCGCTGACGCCGCAGGCAACACCGATGACGTACTGGCTGGAACACGCCTGGCTCGGCTCGCACGTCGCCTCGGGCGTGACCGTGGAGACGGCGGACGGGCGGATCACGGCCGTCCGCACCGACGCCCCGGCACCCCCGCCGGGCGCCGAGGCGCTCCACGGCCTGACCCTCCCGGGCCTCGCCAACGCCCACAGCCACGCCTTCCACCGCGCCCTGCGCGGCTCCGTCCAGGTCGGCAGCGGCACCTTCTGGACCTGGCGCGAAGTGATGTACGGCGTCGCCGACCGGCTCACCCCGGACAGCTACTACGCGCTCGCCCGCGCCGCCTACGCCGAGATGGCGCTCGCCGGCATCACCTGCGTCGGCGAATTCCACTACCTGCACCACGCGCCCGGCGGCACCCGCTACGCCGACCCCAACGCGATGGGGCAGGCCCTGATCGCGGCCGCCGCCGACGCCGGCATCCGGATCACCCTGCTCGACACCGCCTACCTCTCCGCCGGCTTCGGCGACCCGCCCAACCAGCACCAACTGCGCTTCTCCGACGGCACCGCGGACGCCTGGGCGGAGCGCGCCGACGCCCTCAAGGGCGCCGAGCACGCCCGGATCGGCGCCGCCGTGCACTCCGTACGGGCCGTCCCCGCCGGGGAGCTGGCAGCCATCGCCGACTGGGCGCGGCGGCAGCAGGCACCGCTGCACGTCCACCTCTCCGAGCAGACCGCGGAGAACGACGCCTGCCGCGCGGCCCACGGCCGCACCCCCACCCAACTGCTCGCCGACCACGGGGTGCTGGGCCCGCGCACCACCGCCGTGCACGCCACCCACCTCACCGACGAGGACATCGCGCTGCTCGGCGGCAGCACCACCGGCGTGTGCATGTGCCCGACCACCGAACGGGACCTCGCCGACGGCATCGGCCCGGCCGTGGCGCTCCAGGAACAGGGCAGCCCGCTCTCCCTCGGCAGCGACAGCCACGCCGTCATCGACCTGCTCGAAGAGGCCCGCGCCATGGAACTCAACGAGCGGCTGCGCACCCGCACCCGGGGGCACTGGACCGCCGCCGCCCTGCTGCGCGCCGCCACCGCCGACGGGCACGCCGCCCTGGGCTGGGACGACGCCGGCACCCTCGCACCGGGGGCGCTCGCCGACCTCACCACGATCCGGCTGGACTCCGTACGCACCGCCGGACCGGTACCGCGACTGGGCGCCGAGACGGCCGTATTCGCCGCCACCGCGGCGGACGTGCGCCACACGGTCGTGGGTGGTCGACAGATCGTCCGCGACGGGACGCACACGCGCGTGCCCGACGTGCCAGCCGCCCTCGCCGACGCCATCGCCGCCGTGCGCGGCTGACCCCTGACCACCCGACGCCCGGGCCCCGCCGCCCGCGGACGAAGGAGAACACCCCCGCGATGACGACGACCTCCCCGCCGACCACCGCCATCACCCACATCGCCCAGCTCGTCACCAACGACCCCTCCCTCGGCGAAGGCCCCCTCGGTCTGATCCAGGACGCCGCGGTCGTCATCGACGGCGACCGCATCGCCTGGGTCGGTCCCTCCAGCAAAGCACCGGCCACTGACAACGCCGTCGACGCGGCCGGCCGGGCGGGCCTGCCCGGCTTCGTCGACTCCCACTCCCACCTGGTCTTCGCCGGCGACCGCACGGCCGAGTTCAACGCCCGGATGTCCGGCCGCCCCTACTCCGCCGGCGGCATCCGCACCACCGTCGCCGCCACCCGCGCCGCCAGCGACGACGCACTGCACGCCAACGTCGCCCGCTACCTCGCCGAGGGCCTGCGCCAGGGCACCACCACCCAGGAGACCAAGTCCGGTTACGGCCTGACCGTCGAGGACGAGGCCCGCGCGCTGCGCATCGCCGCCGCCCACACCGACGAGGTCACCTTCCTCGGCGCACACATCGTCTCGCCCGACTACGCCGACGACCCGGCCGGCTACGTCGACCTGGTCACCGGACCGATGCTGGACGCCTGCGCCCCGCACGCCCGTTGGGTCGACGTCTTCTGCGAGCGGGGCGCCTTCGACGCCGACCAGGCGCGCGCCATCCTCACCGCCGGCAAGGCCAAGGGCCTGGTGCCCCGGGTGCACGCCAACCAGCTCGGCCACGGCCCCGGCGTGCAGCTCGCCGTCGAGGTCGGCGCCGCCTCCGCCGACCACTGCACCCACCTCACCTACGCCGACATCGACGCGCTGGCCCAGTCGGACACCGTCGCCACGCTCCTGCCGGGCGCCGAGTTCTCCACCCGCGCCCAGTGGCCCGACGCCCGTCCGCTGCTCGACGCCGGCGCCACCGTCGCGCTCTCCACCGACTGCAACCCCGGCTCGTCCTTCACCAGCTCGATGCCGTTCTGCATCGCCCTGGCCGTGCGCGACATGGGGATGACGCCGGACGAGGCGGTGTGGTCGGCGACCGCGGGCGGCGCCCGGGCACTGCGCCGCGACGACGTCGGCCGGATCGGCCCCGGCGCCCGCGCCGACCTGGTCCTGCTGGACGCCCCGTCCCACGTCCACCTCGCCTACCGGCCGGGCGTGCCGCTGGTCACCGACGTCTGGCACCGCGGCGTGCGCCTCTGACGCCGCCGCGACGCCGTCGGCGGGCGCGGGGACGCCCCGGACGCACAGGGGGCCCGTCCCGGACGATTCCGGGGCGGGCCCTCGTGTGCACGGGCGTCAGCCGGCCGTGCGGGGCCGGCGCCGACCGCGAGGTCACTCCTCGATCATCAGGCCCTTGCGGAGCCGGACGAGGGTGCGGGAGAGCAGCCGGGAGACGTGCATCTGCGAGATGCCCAGCTCGTCGCCGATCTCGGACTGCGTCAGGTTGGCGACGAACCGCAGGGAGAGGATCTTCCGGTCCCGGGGCGGGAGTTCGGCGATCAGCGGCTTCAACGACTCGACGTATTCGATGCCTTCGAGGCCGTGGTCCTCGTAACCGATCCGGTCCGCCAGCGCGCCTTCGCTGTCGTCCTCCTCGGGCTGGGCGTCCAGCGAGCTCGCGGTGTACGCGTTGCTCGCGGCCATCCCTTCGACGACCTCGTCCTTGGTGATGCCGAGGCGTTCGGCGAGTTCGCCGACCGTGGGCGACCGGTCCAGCTTCTGCGCCAGTTCGTCGCCCGCCTTCGCCAGGTCCAGGCGGAGTTCCTGCAGACGTCGCGGAACCCGCACGGACCAGCTGGTGTCGCGGAAGAAACGCTTGATCTCGCCGACGATGGTCGGCATCGCGAACGTCGGGAATTCCACGCCGCGGCTGAGCTCGAAACGGTCGATGGCCTTGATCAGACCGATCGTGCCGACCTGGACGATGTCCTCCATCGGTTCACTGCGGGAACGGAACCGAGAGGCCGCGAACTTCACCAGGGCGAGGTTCAGCTCGACCAGGGTGTTGCGGACGTACGCGTATTCGTGCGTGCCTTCTTCCAGCGTTTCCAGCCGCCCGAAGAGCGTTTTCGACAGCGCCCTGGCATCCACCGGACCCACTTCGTCGAACGGCGGGATCTCGGGCAGGTCGTCGAGCTCGGGCACGCGCGCTGGGTCGATTGCCGCGGCATGCTTTTGGGAAGGAATGCGTCCGGTCGCATCGGACCGGGGTGTCGACGAAGCGGTTCGCTGCTCGTCCTCGATACGCAATTCGTCGAGCCGGGGTGACATGTGTCTCCTCCATCGTTCTCGGCATATGGCTGCCGAAGCCTCTGCATGAAGCTGCGGTGTGCGGCGCCTCCAAAGCCGGCCGTTTCGAATGTGTCCTTCTACGCCTACCTGGGTTCGCTGGAAGAAGGCAAGTGCGTGTTGTCCGCAATCTTGCGCTATGCCCCTTCTACGGCTACCGGTGAACGTCAGGAAGGCGTAGGGTTCGACCCGCGCAGTCATAGCAATGTCGTCACCACAACAGTCGTTTAGGCAGCAAGAGGGGTGCGCTCGGATGGACCGCGGGACGGTCGGCAGTGCAAGCCGTGGCCGGCTTCACGTCGAGATCCGCCATCACGGCGCCAGCGCGGTGGTGACGGTCGCCGGTGAGCTGGATCACCACACCGCGGATCTGTTGCGGGAATCGCTGGAAGGCTGCATCGACGAGGGATACGCACGCCTCGTGGTGGACTGCTCACCCCTGGAATTCATGGACTCCACCGGGCTGAACGTCCTGCTCGGCGCCCGGCTGAAAGCCGAGGCCGCGGGGGGCGGCGTCCATCTGGCCGGGATGCAACCGGTGGTGGCCCGGGTCTTCGAGATCACCGGCGCGGAGGCGGTTTTCACCGTGCACGACTCGCTCGAAGCGGCCCTGGCCGACTGACCGGACGCGAAGCCCGGACGGCTCCGTTCCGGGCACGTAGTCGGCGTCACAACTTCCGTTCCCAAGAAGTGGGTGTTCTCACGGTCCGGTCGGGCAGGAGACACCTGAATCCGTTGAATCAGTCAGGTATCTGTTGTCCGTGAACAGGCGAATCGGTGAGGTGAAGCGCTGATGAGCACCACCCGGCCGTACCCGCCGGGCGATCTCGGCCCGGAGCCGGGCGGCGCCGGCGCTTCCGCTGCCGTCCCCACAGGTCAGATCCGTCGGCTGCGCCTGGCCGGCACCCGGGGCGCGGTGGCCCGGGCCCGCGACTTCGCCCGGGAGGCGCTGAACGACTGGGGCTGGCTGCCGGCCGCCACCGCCGACCAGCGGGCCGCGGCCGAGGACGTGCTCCTCGTCGTCTCCGAGCTGGTCACCAACGCCTGCCTGCACGCCGAGGGGCCCGAGGAACTGCGACTGCGCTGCGCCGCGAAGGTGCTCCGCCTGGAGGTCAGCGACCTGGGCGCGGGCTCCCCGTCGCCGCGCAGCCCGCACCGCCCCGGCCGCCCGGGCGGCCACGGCATGTTCATCGTGCAGCGGCTGTGCCTGGACTGGGGCGTGGTGCGCAACGCCGACGGCGCCGGCAAGACCGTCTGGGCGGAGCTGGCCGCACCCTCCTGAAGGGGCGGCGGACGAACGGAAGGCGAGCGCGGGCCCACGGGCCCGCGCTTCGTCGTGTTCCGGGCCGCAGCCGGGCCGGGGTGCGGCCGGGGCGGGCGCCCGCCCGGTGGACGGATCCGGTCGGTGCCGCGCATCGGGGGTGTGCTGTGCCTTCCCTCAACACCCTCCCGGGCGTACCTTGAGCGCCCAATCTGATGTGCCGTCAGTAACATTCGGCGGCGCGCACCCGGGAGAAGGGGAACTCAAGGTGGCCCGCTTCCACACACAACACGGCAGGCGGCCGCGGCGGGTGGCCGGGCTGGCCGCGGCCGCGGTCGCGGCGGCCGGCTCCGCGGTGCTGTGCACCGCGCCCGTCGCGCACGCCGAGGTCGTCGACGTCAACTACCAGTGCAAGACGCCGATCGGCAACAAGGGGGCGGTCTCGCCCATCGACATCAAGGGGACGCCCAGCGGCGGCTCGTACAAGCTCGTGATGTCGTTCCAGAAGGGCGTCTCCTCCAGCCCCGTCGAACTGGGCAAGGGGGCGATGAGCCCCAGCGCGGTGATCCAGCTGGGCGGCGCGGAGAGCGGCACGGTCGCGGTCAGCGGCCCGCCCAACAGCCAGGCGATACCGGCCAACACACCCATCAAGATCAGCGACTTGAGCGGCACCTACACCCCCAAGGCCAGCGGGAAGGTCACGTTCACGGCCTCCACGCTCACCATCAAGGCGCTGGGCACCACCACCACCTGCACGCCGAGCAACCACCCCAAGCCGGCGCTGACCCTGGACGTGAAGGGCAGCGGCGGTACGGGCGGCAGTAGCGGCGCATCCGGCGGTAGCGGTGGCTCCGCGGCGGCGGGCGGGTCGACCGGCGGCGGCCAACTGCCGCAGACCGGACCGGCGGACTCCGCGATCGCCCTGGGCACCCTCGGCGGCACCGTGCTGCTGGCCGGCGCGGCCGGCGCGCTCTGGCTGACCCGCCGTCACCAACGGGCCTGACCTCCACCGGGAGCCGCCGATGCCGTTCCGACCCCGCACCGCGGCCGCCGGCGCCGTCCTCGCGGCCGCCGTCGTCCTGCCGTGCCCCGCGGTGGCCGCGGCCCGTCCGCCCGCCGCGGCGGCCGGGCCGTCCACCACCGCCGCACCCGGCTGGTCCGCGGCGCCGACCGGGGCCGCCCGCACGTCCTTCTACCTGGAGGGGCCGGCGGGCAGCGCGCTCACCGACCGGCTGGCCGTCCGCAACCCGTCCGACCGGCCGGTGACCGTACGACTGGCCGGCGACGGCGACGGCGACGGCGACGGCGGGAGCGAGGGTCGCGGCGCCGGGGGATGGCTCGCGTTCGGCACGACGGAGGTGACGGTTCCGCCGCGGACGCAGGCGAGCGTGCCGTTCACGGCGGCCGTGCCGCGCACCGCCGCCCCCGGCAGCCACCCGGCCGCACTCACCGTCACCGGTCCCGGCACCCGGATCCGGATCCCCGTCCGGCTGCGGGTGAGCGGGCCGACGCTGTCCGCGCTCACCGTCGAGCACGTCTCGGTGACCCGGCGGGGGAGCGCGGCGGTGATCCGGTACACCCTGGTCAACCGCGGCAACACCGCGCTCCGGCCGCGGGTGGCGGTCCGCGCCGACGGCCTCTTCGGCACGCTGCTGCACCGGCCGGCCCGCCCCCTGCCGGCCGTCCTGCCGCCCGGCGCTCGCACCGACCGGACCGAGACCTGGTCCGATCCGCCCGCCCTGGACGCGGTGGACGTCACGCTCACCGTGACCGCGGCGGACGGGGCGCAGGACACCGGCACCGTCGGGTACACCGCCGTCCCCTGGGGCACGGCCGCCGCGCCCGCGCTCCTCCTGGCGGCCGGTGGGGGCGCCTGGGCCCTCCGCCGGCGCCGCGGACGTACCGGACGCGCGGCGCCGACCGGCGACGGCGGGGCCGGCCCCGGACCCGACGACGGGGGTGGGCCCCCGTCCCACCGGCCCGGTGCCCGGGCGACGGCCGGCGCACGACCGGCGAACGGCACCGGGATGCCCGGGGCGGCCGGTACGACCACGACGGGCACGACGAGCTCCACCACGACGGTCGCGAAGACGGGATCAGGGGCGCGCGGGTGAACGGCGAGAACGGCGAGAGCGGCGAGCACGCCGGGAACGGACGCAACGGCGGGGCCCGCGCGGGCCGCCGGCCGGGCGCGCGGCCGAACGGAAGACGGACCGCCGGGCGCCGCGGACGACGGTGCCGGCCGCCCGCCCTGCTCGCCGCCCTCGTCCTGGCCGTGCTCCCGGTCCTGTTGCCCGGCCTGCCGGCCCCGGCCGCGCACGCCGCCGCGGCCGTCGACCAGCCCTCCGCCGCGGTCGCCCAGCCGGAGGCGGGCGTCGGCGGCGACGTCACCGTCACCGGGCGGGGCTGGCGCCCGCACACCCTGCTGATGCTGTTGATCTGCGGCCAGAACATGATCGGCGGTACCAACGCGTGCGCCAACGCCGACGGGCGGACCGTCACCACCGACGACCGGGGCGCCTTCCGCAAGGCCCTGCCGGTCGCCGAACCGCCCAAACCCTGCCCCTGCGTGGTGCACGTGGCGACCGCGACCGGCCCGGCGGCCGCCGCCGACGCCGCGTTCAAGGTCGCCGGACACCCGGTCGCACCGCTGCCGCAGGACGTCAGCACCGGCCGGCTGGCCGTCGTCGCGCAGCCCCGACTGACCGGCAGCAGCGGACTGCTCACCTGGTTCGGCGCCCCGCCGCAGCGCGAACTGACCCTCACCGTCGGCAACTTGGGCTCGGCGCCGGCCAAGGACCCGGTCTTCCAGGTCGGCACCTCGCACGGCGTCTTCGCGCCCCAGTGGGAGGACCAGCAGTGGCGGGGGACCGTCGGTGCCGGGCAGAAGACCGAGGTCAGGCTCCCGGTGGAGCTGGCCGCCGGCGCGCACGGGGACTACCTGGTCTCCCTCAAGTACGGCGGCAAGCTGCTGGTCGAACAGCCGTGGGAGGTCGGCCGGCCGTGGGGCGTGACGCTCTTCTGGGTGCTGCTGTGCCTGGTCGTCCCGACGGCGGTGTTCCGGATCGGGATGGCGGTCGTCGACCGCGTCCGCCCGCCCCGACCGGGCACCACCGTCCGCCCCCGAGGGGCGAGGCACCGCCCGCACCCGCGGCGCACCGGTACGGGCCGGCAGCAGGGCCGGCCGCGGAGCCGGCACCAGGAACGACCCGACACGGGCCCCGGCACCGCACCGGCCGGCACCGCCGCCCTGCCGTGGTTCACCCAGGACACCGCACCGTCCACCACATCAACCGAACGACCCCCGTCGAAAGGTTCCCCGTGATGACGTTGATGAGGCCGACCGGGCCCCCGAGGCCGACCGGACGGCGCACGAGAGCGACCCTGGCCGCGACGGCCGCGCTGGTGCTCGCGGGGGCGGGCGTGGTCACCGCCGCCGGCACCGCGCAGGCGGCCGACGTGGCGTACAAGACCGAGTGCCAGCCGCCGCCGATATCGGGCCTGCCGCCCGTGGAGGGCACCACCAAGGTCGAGGTCACCGCGCCGGCGACCGCCAAGGTCGGCGATGCGGTCGAGGTGGTCTGGACGACGGTCCAGGCCGCCTCGCAGAACCCCGGCATCCTCGACCTGGCCAAGGACACCGTCCAGCCGACCGGCACGATCAAGGTCGCCGGGGCGCAGACCGGCGACCTGGCCGTGCAGGGCCCCCGGCAGAACCCGCCGATCCCGAAGAACAGCCCGATGAAGCTGTCCGTCATGAAGGGCACGCTGAAGCTCACCGCGCCGGGCGAGGTCACGCTGACGCCCGGCGCGTACAACATCAACGTCAACAAGCCGATCTCCACGGACACCAAGTGCACGCCCAAGGAGGCGGTGCAGCCGGCGGTCACCCTCAAGGTGACGGCCGGCGGTGGTACCTCCGGCGGCACGACGGGCAGCGGGGGGACGACCGGCGGCGGCACCACGGCCGGCGGAACCAGCTCCGGCACCACCGGCTCCGGCGGCGCGACCACCGGCGGCGGCACCGGTGGCACCGGCGGTACCAGTGGTTCCGCCGGCTCCTCCGGCGGATCCGGCACCAGCGGCGGTTCGGGCGGTTCGGGCGGCGACCCCGACGGCACCGCGTACAAGGGCAAGGAGGTGGCGGTCCCCTACGCCTGCAAGACGCCCATCGGCGACAAGAAGGCCACCTCGCCGGTCCAGATCGACGGCGTCAAGAAGGGCGGCGGCTACGACCTGACGGTGCACTTCGCCAAGTCCGTCATGGACAGCCCCGCCGACATCCCCAAGGGGTCGGTCAAACCGTCGATGGACGTGAAGGTGGGCGGCGCCGACAAGGGCGCCGTCAAGGTCGAGGGGCCCACCAACGCCCAGCCCATCAAGTCCGGCCAGCCCATCGAGATCCCCGACCTCAAGGGCACCTACAAGCCCGGTGCGAGCGGCAAGGCCACGCTCACCCCGGGCGTCCTCACCGTCAACGCCCTCGGCACCACCACCACCTGCACCCCGGAGAAGGACCCCGGGGTCTCGCTCGCGCTGGACACCGCCGCCCAGCCCGGCGGCACCTCGGGCGGCTCGACCGGCGGGACGTCCAGCGCCGGCGGCACGGCCGGTACGGGCAGCGCGTCCGGCGGCAGCGGCAGCGCCGGTGGCCTCGCCCAGACCGGTGCGGACGACCACGGCGCGCTGACCGCCCTCGGCGTGCTCGCCGGCACCGTGCTCCTGCTCGGCGCCGCGGTCTTCACCTTCGCCCCGCGGCGACTGCGCCGCTGACGGACCGCGCCCGCGGCGCGCCCCTCAGGGCGAGAACCCGCCCCCAGGGTCAAAAAAGGGGGAAGGGCCCGGCACGCACCAGCGCGCCGGGCCCTTCCCCTACCGGGATCCGATCAGTGCACGTCGCCCATGAGCGGCGTGATCTTCTTGCGGTACATGAAGACCGCGAGGCCCGCCAGGACGGCGAGTGCGGCCTCGGTGACCAGCACTCCCACCCCGCTGAGGTCCGCGCCCGAGATGGACACCAGGGAGATGACGCTGTCACCGGCGGTGACGGCGAGGAACCAGACGCCCATCATCTGGCTGGCGTACTTCTGCGGCGCCAGCTTGGTGGTCACGGACAGGCCGACCGGGGACAGGCACAGCTCGCCCATCGTCTGCAGGCCGTAGACCGTGATCAGCCACATCGGGCTGACCTTGGTGCCGTCGGACGACATCGCGATCGGCAGCAGGAAGAAGAAGTACGAGGCGCCGATCAGCACCATCGCCATGGCGAACTTCACCGGGGTGCTGGGCTCGCGGTTGCGGCGGGCCAGCGCCATCCACGCCGAGGCGAAGACCGGGGCCAGGGCCAGCACCCACACGGGGTTGACCGACTGCATCCACGAGGACGGGAAGCCCAGGCCGAAGACCGACTCCGCGGTGTTCTTCTCGGCGAAGACGCTCAGCGTCGAACCGGCCTGGTCGAAGATCATCCAGAAGACCGCGGCGGCGAAGAAGAACCACAGGTAGCCACTGACCTTGGCCTGCTCGGTGCTGCTCAGGTCCTTGTCCCGCTTGATGCGCAGCAGCACGATGCAGGGGACACAGATGCCGATGACGGCCAGCGGGACCAGGGCCCAGTTGAGCGTGAAGTGGCCGGTGCCGACGACGATGCCGTAGAAGACCGCGGCGACGACGGCCCAGATCAGGCCCTTGCGCAGCCAGCCGTTGCGCTCCGCGACGGTCAGCGGGGTGGGCACCTGGCTGCTCTGCGGGTTGAGGTTCCGGGTGCCGATCAGGAACTGGATCAGACCCAGCGCCATGCCGAGCGCCGCGGTGGCGAAGCCCAGGTGCCAGTTGAGGCCCTGGCCGATGCCGCCGACGATGATCGGGGCGGCCATGGACCCGAGGTTGATGCTCATGTAGAAGACGGTGAAACCGCCGTCCCGGCGCGGGTCCTGCGGGCCGTCGTAGAGGTGGCCCACCATCGTGGAGATGTTGGACTTCAGCAGACCGGAGCCGCACGCCACCATCGCCAGGCCGACGAAGAAGGTCTGGCCCGGGATCGCCAGCACGATGTGGCCCGCGATGACCACGCACGAGCCGACGATCACCGTCTTGCGGGGGCCCCAGACGCGGTCGCCGAACCAACCGCCGGGCATGGCGAGCAGGTAGACCAGGGCCATGTAGACGGCGTAGATCGCCGTCGCGGAGGCGGCCGTCATGGCCAGTCCGCCGCCCTGGGAGCCCACCTTGGCGTCCGCCCCGCCGGAGATCAGGTACAGGACGAGCAGGGCACGCATGCCGTAGAAGCTGAAGCGCTCCCACATCTCGGTCATGAAGAGAGTGGCCAGGCCGCGGGGGTGGCCGAAGAAGGTCTTGCCGCCGTTGGCAGGGGTTCCCTGCTGGGCCGCGTCCTTCGTCAGGCTGGACGCCATGGTGGTTCCTTGCTGCTCGGGACGCGTCCGAGGGGTTCGGTATGCGCCCGGGTGGGGGATGACCGGCACCGGCGCCGCCCTGCCCGCCCTCACGTCCGGGAGGTTCGACCCATAAGAGGGGGCCAGCGGGAGGCCGAACACCGGGATCCACGCCCCCGTGCCGCAACAGCGCGGCCGGCGGACCCGGTCGACAGGTCTTTCACTGTGTAAGGGACTGGGGATGCCAGGCCCGCACACAACAAGGACCGATGACGTCAGTTCTGCGCCACGGGTCCTGGGGTTGTGCGTTGAACGTTCCGGACACCATACGTCCGCGCACCGGCCGGTTGGGAGTGGTGAGAGAACGCTCACACTGGCGTGCGGAACCGTCCGCAACCGCCCGTACGACCGCGCCCGCACCCGTGCGCCCGCGGTCACGAGACGTGCGAGCGGGCGTGGAAACCGGCCCGCTGTCGCCCATCCGTGCTGGTCCGCCCCTGCCTGTCGATACATCGGACTACCATCGGCCCATGACCCGTGTACTGCTCGCCGAGGATGACGCGTCCATCTCGGAGCCGCTCGCCCGCGCCCTGCGCCGCGAGGGTTACGACGTCGAGGTGCGTGAGGACGGCCCGACTGCCCTCGACGCCGGTCTCCAGGGCAACATCGACCTCGTGGTCCTGGATCTGGGACTGCCCGGCATGGACGGTCTCGAGGTCTGTCGCCGGCTGCGCAACGAAGGCCATTCCTTCCCCATCCTGGTGCTGACCGCCCGCGCCGACGAGGTGGACACCGTCGTCGGGCTGGACGCCGGCGCCGACGACTACGTCACCAAGCCCTTCCGGCTCGCCGAACTGCTCGCCCGGGTCCGGGCCCTGCTCCGCCGCGGCTCCACCGCCGAGCCCCAGCAGCCGCCGGCCACCCACGGCGTGCGGATCGACGTCGAGTCGCACCGCGCCTGGATGGGCGACGAGGAACTCCAGCTCACGGCGAAGGAGTTCGACCTGCTGCGGGTCCTGGTGCGGGACGCCGGCCGGGTTGTCACCCGTGACCAGCTCATGCGCGAGGTCTGGGACACCACCTGGTGGTCGTCCACCAAGACGCTGGACATGCACATCTCCTGGCTCCGCAAGAAGCTCGGGGACGACGCCGCCAACCCCCGGTACATCGCCACCGTCCGTGGGGTCGGCTTCCGCTTCGAAAAGAGCTAGGGGCCCGTGCGCCGCCGACTGATCAACTCCACGCTCGCCGTGGTGCTCGTCGTCATCGCCGTCTTCGGCGTCTCCCTGGTGATCGTCGAGACCCGCACCATCCAGTCCGGCGCACAGGAGAGCGTGGCCTCCGAGGCGGTCCGGCTGGTCGGGATAGTGGAGAGCCGACTGGGCAGCGGCGAGAAGATCACCCCGCAGATCCTCTCGGAGCAGATCACCGCCCACCGCTACGCCGAGATCACGGTCCCCGGCAAGCCGAAGATCGAGATCGGGCAGCGACCGGTCGGCGACGTGATCGAGTCGGAGGTGCGCGGCGACCGCGGCGAATCGGTCCGGGTCCAGGAGTCCCGCTCCACGGTCAGCGCGGAGATCGGCCGGACCCTGCTGGTGATCCTGGCCGTCGCGCTGCTGGCGATCCTGGCGGCCGTGGTGCTCGCCGTCCGGCAGGCCCGCCGGCTCACCGCCCCCCTCACCGACCTCGCCGAGACCGCCGAGCGGCTCGGCTCCGGCGACCCCCGGCCCCGCCACCGCCGTTACGGCGTCCAGGAACTGGACCGGGTCGCCGACGTGCTGGACGCCAGCGCCGAGCGGATCGCCCGGATGCTCACCGCCGAGCGGCGGCTCGCCGCCGACGCCTCCCACCAGCTGCGCACCCCGCTGACCGCGCTGTCCATGCGGCTGGAGGAGATCACCCTCACCGACGACCCGGACACCGTCAAGGAAGAGGCCACCATCGCACTGGCCCAGGTGGAGCGGCTGACGGACGTGGTGCAGCGGCTGCTGACCAACTCCCGGGACCCGCGCTCCGGCTCGGCGGTCGCCTTCGACCTCGACGAGGTGGTCAAGCAGCAGATCGAGGAGTGGCGCCCGGCCTACCGCAGCGCCGGACGGGCCATCGTCCGCTCCGGCAAGAAGGGCCTGCGGGCCGTCGGCACCCCCGGCGCGGTCGCCCAGGTGCTCGCCACCCTGATCGAGAACTCCCTGATGCACGGCGACGGCACGGTCGCGCTGCGCACCCGCGTCACCGGCAACCAGGCGGTCGTGGAGGTCACCGACGCCGGTCCCGGCGTCCCGCCGGACCTCGGCTCGCGGGTCTTCGAACGGACCGTCTCCGGCCGCAACTCCACCGGCCTGGGGCTCGCCGTCGCCCGTGACCTGGCCGAGGCGGACGGCGGCCGTCTGGAGCTGCTCCAGCAACACCCGCCGGTCTTCGCCCTCTTCCTGGCCCGGGAGGGCGAGCCCACCGAGGAGTGAGCCCCACCGGGTGGTGGGCGGCGGCTACTTCCGGGTGGCGCCGCTCGGCAGCCGGGAGCCGTCCGCCAGGAACGACTCGGCGGTCTCCACCGCCTCCCGGGCGGGCAGCGCCTGGAAGACCCAGGTGCGGTACGACCAGAAGCGGAAGAGCGTGGCGATCCCGATGCCGAGGAACTTGAAGACGTTGCTCTGCAGCGGGCTGTCCCAGTCGAAGCCGTAGGTCGCGGTGTAGAGGATGCCGTTCTCGATGACCAGCCCGACCACGCTGAAGAGCAGGAACAGCGTCAGCTCGCGGGTCCGGCCGCGCTTGTCGCGGTCCCGGTAGGCGAAGTAGCGGTAGCCGACGTAGTTGGTGACCGTGGCCACCACCGTCGCCACGATGCTCGCCCGGACCACCGGCAGCTCGGTCAGGTGCCGGACGAGGTTGAAGACCGCGAAGTTCACCACCACGCCGGCCCCGCCGACGGCACCGAACTTCACGATTTCCCGGGTGAGCGCCTCCAGCCTCGACCGCAGTGCGCTCCGTTCACTCATGGTGATCGTTCAGCTCCCCGTCGTGGGCGGTAGGCGGGCCGGCGACCCGGTAGGCACCCTCATGCTAACCACGGCTCCTGTGCGCCGGTGCGCGGGCGGTCCGTCCCGCGACGGGGCGCACGAATGCGGTCACGGCGGGTGGGGCGCGAGGCCGCTCAGTCGACCGTGATCCGGAAGTTGAGGGCGTGCGCCCCCGGCTCGTCCGCCGCCCCGGTCGCGCACCGCCGGCACCGCAGCAACCGCAGGTCGGTGCGGCCCGGGTGGACGGCCTCGAAGTCCAGTGCGCGCGAGTCCTGGCCCGGGGACGGCCGCCCACCGGCCGCGGCCGCCGGCACGGCCTCCTCGCCGGCGGCCCGCAGAACGGCCGGATCCGGTCGCGGGGCGGCGACGATCCACCGGTAGCCGTCCGCGGGGTCGTCGGGCACCTCGATGGTGAAGCGGTCGCCGGCGGAGACCGCGATCTCGGTGTCGTCGGGGCCGTACACCTCCGGCCCGGACAGTTCGCTGATCACCGTGTAGACGGCGATCAGCAGCGCGGCGACCGCGATGACGGTCACCAGCGCCCGGGAACTCCTCGTTATGTCGCCGCTCTCCATGCGGACTCCCCCCATCACCGGGCCGGGGCGGAACCGCCCCGCCGCCGGTCCGGAACCTCACCGCGGTGGTCGATCTTCCCGATCATCCTCGAACGCCTGCCTCGGACGATCCTCCAACTCGGGGTCGGGTGCACGACTGTCGGCGGCTACCCTGGGGGCGTGACGTTCCCGGTAGTCGGCATGGTCGGCGGCGGTCAGCTCGCCCGTATGACCCACGAGGCGGGTATCCCCCTCGGCATCAAGTTCAAGCTCCTCAGTGACACCCCGCAGGATGCGGCGGCGCAGGTGGTCAGCGAAGTCGTCATCGGCGACTACCGCGATCTGGACACCCTGCGCGCCTTCGCCCGCGGGTGCGACGTGATCACCTTCGATCACGAGCACGTCCCCACCGCGCACTTGCGGGCGTTGGAGGCCGAGGGCATCCCCGTCCGGCCCGGCCCGGACGCGTTGGTGCACGCCCAGGACAAGGGCGTGATGCGGGCCAAACTGGACGCCATCGGGGCGCCCTGCCCGCGCCACCGCATCGTGTCCGACCCGGCCGACGCGGCGCGCTTCGCGGCCGAGATCAGCGGAAGCGGCGCGGACGGCCCCGTCGACGGAGGGTGGCCGGGCGACTTCCCGGTGGTCCTGAAGACCGTCCGCGGCGGCTACGACGGCAAGGGCGTGTGGGTCGTGCGATCCTCCAAGGAGGCGGCGGAGCCCTTCCTCGCCGGCGTGCCCGTCCTGGCGGAGGAGAAGGTCCCCTTCGTCCGCGAACTCGCCGCCAACGTCGTCCGCTCCCCGCACGGCCAGGCCGTCGCCTACCCGGTCGTGGAGTCCGTCCAGGTCGACGGCGTCTGCGACACCGTGATCGCGCCGGCCCCCGACCTCTCCGCCGACCTCTCCGCCCGCGCCCAGCAGCTCGCCCTGCGGATCGCCGACGAACTCGGCGTCGTCGGGCACCTCGCGGTCGAGCTGTTCGAGGTCAGGGACGCCGACGGCGCGCCCGCCGTCCTCGTCAACGAGCTGGCCATGCGCCCGCACAACTCCGGCCACTGGACCCAGGACGGCGCGATCACCTCGCAGTTCGCCAACCACGTCCGGGCCGTCCTCGACCTCCCGCTGGGCGATCCCCGCCCGCGCGCCCCCTGGACGGTGATGGCCAACGTCCTCGGCGGTGACTACCCGGACATGTATGCGGCCTACCTCCATTGCATGGCCCGTGATCCGCAGTTGAAGATTCACATGTACGGCAAGGACGTGAAGCCGGGCCGCAAGGTCGGGCACGTCAACACCTACGGCGACGACCTGGCGGACGTGCGTGAGCGCGCCGCGCACGCCGCCGGCTACCTGCGAGGAACGATCACGGAATGACTGCCCGCCCGTCGCCCGACCGCCACCCCTCGACGAGCGCCGCCCCGCGCGCCACCGACTCCCCCGTCGTCGGCATCGTCATGGGCTCCGACTCCGACTGGCCCGTCATGGAAGCCGCCGCCCAGGCCCTGGAAGAGTTCGAGATCCGCTACGAGGTCGACGTGGTCTCGGCCCACCGCATGCCGCACGAGATGGTTGCGTACGGCGAGCAGGCGGCCGGCCGCGGCCTCAAGGCGATCATCGCCGGCGCCGGGGGAGCCGCCCACCTGCCGGGCATGCTCGCCTCCGTCACCCCCCTGCCGGTCATCGGCGTCCCCGTCCCGCTGAAGTACCTCGACGGCATGGACTCCCTGCTCTCCATCGTCCAGATGCCGGCCGGCGTCCCGGTCGCCACCGTCTCGGTCGGCGGCGCCCGCAACGCCGGACTGCTCGCGGCCCGGATGCTCGCCGCGCACGACCTCGAACTCCTCGCCCGCATGCGGGAGTTCCAGCAGGAACTGAACGAGCAGGCCACCGAGAAGGGCCGCCGGCTGCGCAACAAGGTCGCCGGATCCGCCGGGTTCGGCTTCGGAGGCGGCAAGTGACGGCCGCCCTGGACGCGGCGCGGCAACTCCTCGCCGACTGGCCGGTCGTCGACGGCCACAACGACCTCCCCTGGGCGCTGCGCGAACAGGTCCGCTACGACCTCGACCGGCGCGACGTCGCCACCGACCAGAGTGCCAGCCTGCACACCGACATCCCCCGGCTGCGGGCCGGCGGGGTCGGCGCACAGTTCTGGTCGGTGTACGTACGCTCCGACTACGCCGGCGACCACGCCGTCAGCGCCACCCTGGAACAGATCGACGTCGTACACCAGCTGACCACCCGCTAC
Organism: Streptomyces lunalinharesii; assembly: GCF_039532155.1. Classification (NCBI taxonomy): domain Bacteria; kingdom Bacillati; phylum Actinomycetota; class Actinomycetes; order Kitasatosporales; family Streptomycetaceae; genus Streptomyces; species Streptomyces lunalinharesii. The sequence continues at coordinate 1,051 of NZ_BAAARK010000035.1, read as the reverse complement.
GCAGCCGACCTACGCCTGGCGACCACCGCCGACGACATGGAGGCGGCCCGCGCCGAGGGCCGGATCGCCTCCCTCATGGGCGCCGAGGGCGGCCATTCGATCAACAACTCGCTGGCCACGCTCCGCGCCTTCCACGCCCTGGGCGTCCGCTACATGACGCTCACCCACAACGACAACAACGACTGGGCGGACTCGGCGACCGACACCCCGCGCCACCACGGCCTCTCGGCCTTCGGCGAAGAGGTCGTCCGCGAGATGAACCGCTGCGGGATGCTCGTCGACCTCTCGCACGTCTCGCCCGACACCATGCGCGACGCGCTCCGGGTCGGCACCGCGCCGGTGATCTTCTCGCACTCCTCCGCCCGTGCGGTCTGCGACCACCCGCGCAACGTCCCCGACGACGTCCTGGCCCAACTGCCCGCCAACGGCGGCGTCGCGATGGCCACCTTCGTCCCCAAGTTCGTGCTGCCCGCGGCGGTCGAATGGACGCTGCGCGCCGACGAGAACATGCGCGCCCACGGCCTGCACCACCTCGACACCACCGAACGGGGCATGGCGGTCCAACGCGCCTTCGAGGCCGCCCACCCGCGCCCGACGGCCACCGCGGCCACCGTCGCCGACCACCTCGACCACATGCGCGAGGTCGCCGGCATCGACCACATCGGCATCGGCGGCGACTTCGACGGCACCGCCTTCACCCCCGCCGACCTCGCCGACGTCGCCGGCTACCCGAACCTCGTCGCCGAACTCCTCGACCGCACGTGGTCACCGTCCGACCTGGCCAAACTGACCTGGCAGAACGCGGTCCGCGTGCTCCGCGACGCGGAGTCCGTCGCCCGCGCGGAGGCGGGGCGACGGGGGCCGTCGAACGTTACGCCCTGACGGGCGTTTCTTCCCACGTTGTCGGTTGCCCCGCCGTGGTTGCTGTTTGCGCCTGCGGCGCGTTGCCGCTGCGCGGGGCTTGTAGGTAGGTGCGGTGTCGGGTTGGCGGGTGGTGGGGTGCCCGGACTGCTGCGCTTTACGTCCGGGCACCCCACCACCCGCCAACCCG